>JAVEEO010000554.1 GCA_030840415.1 Pseudonocardiales bacterium
CGGCCACGTAGACCTGCGGGCCGCCGGTGTAGAACACCGGCACACCGGAACACGTCGAACCGGTCGAGCACGAAGCCAGCAGAATGCCGGTCGTCTTGTTGAAGATGTAGATCCGGTAGGAACCACCGGTAGCACCGACGTCCTGATTCGCGGTCGCGGTCAGCGTCACGGGCGAACCAGCGGTGTATACCGAACCGGACTGCGTCAGGGTCACGGTCCAGGCCTGCCGGGTGAGGGTGATCTCGTTGGAGACCGCCTGCTGACCGGTCACATTGGCATAGGTCGGAGTGCCGTTGGTGGCAGCGACCTCGGCCACGTAGACCTGCGGGCCGCCGGTGTAGAACACCGGCACACCGGAACACGTCGAACCGGTCGAGCACGAAGCCAGCAGCATCCCGTTGGTCTCGTTGAAGATGTAAATCCGATAGAAGTTACTGGTGTTGCCCACGTCCTGGTTCGCGGTCGCCGTCAGCGTCACCGGCGAACCAGCCGTATAGACCGAACCCGACTGCGTCAACGTCACGGCCCAGGCCTGCCGGGAGACTGTGACCGGCGCCGATACCAGCGAGTTGACCTGGGCGACGTAGGTGTGCGGGCCGCCCGAGGGGAACGTGGTCGTCAGCGCGCACGTCGTTCCGGTGCTGCAGGTCCGCACGATGCCGCTCGTAACCTGATCGGTGATCGTCACCGTGCTGGAACTCAGCGACACGTCGACGTTCGTCGTCGCGGTGAGGGTGAACGAGCTGCCGGCCGCGAAGGTCGCCTGGCTGGTCTCCAGGCTGATCGTGGTCGGCATCGGAGCGCTCGGATCGGCGTGCGCGACTCCTGCCCGGGGAGCAAGGGACATCACGGCTGAAATACAGCCGGCGACCATGACAAGAACAAGGGCAAACCGGAAGCAAAGGGTTTTCACGGTACTCCGCTTAGAACGCTCATATGGAAGCCACAGTCTGCCCTACACGGTGTCCCTCACGCAGGCGAATTAGACCCTGATCGCCATGCGGCAGCGTGTTCCACGCCGGACGGGCCTGGTTACCGACCCTCCCGCGCCAGCCGCGCCGAGAACCTACTTCAGGATCTGGCGCGCGATGACCATGCGGTTGATCTGGTTGGTGCCCTCGTAGATCTGGGTGATCTTGGCGTCGCGCATCATCCGCTCGACCGGGAAGTCCTCGGTGTAGCCGGCACCGCCGAACAGTTGCACGGCATCGGTGGTGACCTTCATCGCGACGTCGGAGGCGAACGCCTTGGCCGAGGCCGAGTACCAGGTCAGGCCGGGCTCACCCCGCTCGGCCTTCGCGGCGGCGGCGTAGATCAACTGCCGGGCGGCCTCGGTCTGCATCACCATGTCGGCGAGCATGAACTGCAGGCCCTGGAAATCGGCGATCGGCCGGCCGAACTGCTGGCGCTGCTTCATGTAACCGATCGAGGCGTCGATGGCCCCTTGGGCGATCCCGACCGCCTGGGCACCGATGGTGAGCCGGGTGTGGTCCAGGGTGGCCAGCGCGGTCTTGAACCCGGTGCCGGGCTCGCCGATGATCCGGTCGCCCGGAATGGCGCAGTTCTCGAAGTGGATCTCACACGTCGGCGAGCCCTTGATGCCCAGCTTGCGCTCGTGGCCGCCCACCGAGAAGCCCGGGTCGTCCTTGTGCACCACGAACGCCGAGATACCCCGGGCGCCCTGGGACGGATCGGTCACCGCCATCACCGTGTAGTAGGTCGACACGCCGGCGTTGCTGATCCAGGCCTTGGTGCCGTTGAGCACCCAGTGGCCGCCGTCGGCCACCGCCCGGGTCCGCATCGCCGCGGCGTCGGAGCCCGCCTCCCGCTCGGACAGCGCGTAGGAGAACATCGCCTCGCCGGAAGCCACCTGGGGCAGCACCTGCTTCTTCAGGTCCTCCGACGCCGACAGCAGCAGCGGCATGGTCCCCAGCTTGTTCACCGCCGGGATCAGCGAGGAGGCCGCGCACACCCGGGCGACCTCCTCGATCACGATCGCGGTGGCCAGGGAGTCCGCACCGGCGCCGCCGTACTCCTCCGGGATGTGGACGGCGTGGAAACCGGCCCGTACCAGGGCGGCCAGCACGTCGTGCGGGAACTCCGCGGTCCGGTCCACCTCAGCCGCCCTCGGGGCGATCTTGTCCTCGGCCAGCGCGCGCACGGCCTCGCGCAGCATGGTGTGCTCGTCGCTGAGCCGGTAGCTGTCGAAATCAGGATTGAGCGCCATACGGGTAAGCGTTACCCATCGGTAGCGACGGCGCAACGCACTGCGCGCATCATCACTGCGTCCGGGTACGGATGCGGACCCGGTTGGCGACCGTCCACAGGCAGGCCGGGGACAAGGTGGGCAACCAGCGGGCTGGTCGGCGAGCGGGAACGGTGCTAGGACGCCGACGCGATAGCCTCGCACCCATGACTCAGCGTCCCCGCCTGTCAGTGATCGGTACCGGCTACCTCGGCGCCACCCATGCGGTGTGCATGGTGGAGCTCGGCTACGAGGTGATCGGCCTCGACGTCGACATCGCCAAGGTCGAGGCGCTGCGGGCCGGCAGGATCCCGTTCTTCGAGCCCGGCCTGCCCGAGCTGCTGGCCAAGCACATCGACTCCGGCCGGCTGCGGTTCACCACCGACTACGCCGAGGTGGCCGAGTTCGCCGACGTGCACTTCATCTGCGTGGGCACCCCGCAGAAGAAGGGTCAGTACGCCGCGGACCTGAGCTACGTCGACGCCGCGTTCCGCACCCTGGCCCCGCACCTGGACCGGCGGGCGCTGGTGGTGGGCAAGTCGACCGTGCCGGCCGGCACCGCGGTGCGGATGGCCAAGGTGCTCGCCGAGCTGGCGCCGCACCCGGAGGTGGAGCTGGCCTGGAACCCGGAGTTCCTGCGTGAGGGCTTCGCCGTCGAGGACACCCTGCGTCCGGACCGGCTGGTCTTCGGCGTGCACAGCGAGTGGGCCGAGCAGACCCTGCGGGACGCCTTCGCGCCGGTCATCGAGACCGGTACGCCGGTGATCGTCACCGACTACGCCACCGCGGAGCTGGTGAAGGTGGCGGCGAACTCGTTCCTGGCCACCAAGATCAGCTTCATCAACGCGATGGCCGAGGTGTGCGAGGCGACCGGGGCCGACGTCACCCAGCTCGCCGACGCGATCGGCCACGACGCCCGGATCGGCCGGCGCTTCCTCAACGCCGGCCTGGGTTTCGGCGGTGGCTGCCTGCCCAAGGACATCCGGGCCTTCATCGCCCGGGCCGGCGAGCTGGGCGTGGACCAGGCGGTGTCGTTCCTGCGCGACGTCGACGAGATCAACCTGCGCCGGCGGGCCCGGACCGTCGAACTGGGGCTGGACCTGCTGGACGGTTCGTACCGCGGCACCCGGGTGGCGGTGCTGGGCGCGGCCTTCAAGCCCAACTCCGACGACGTGCGCGACTCCCCCGCGCTGGACGTCGCGGCCGCGGTGGGCCGGCGGGGCGCGACCGTGCAGGTGTATGACCCGGAGGCCAATGCCAGCGCCCAGCGGCTGCACCCGGAGCTGGTCTACGCCGGCTCGCTGGAGGAAGCGGTCGAGCAGGCCGACCTGGTGATGCTGCTGACCGAGTGGTCGATCTTCCGCGCGATGGACCCGGACGCCATCGGCGCCCGGGTCGCCCAGCGCAACCTGGTGGACGGTCGCAACGTGCTCGACCCGGTGCAGTGGCGGGCCGCCGGCTGGGCCTACCGGGCGCTGGGCCGTCCCTAGCCCCGAGTTCGGCGGATCAAGGGCACATGTCCTCGGATACCTCGTTCGGCGG
>JAVEEO010000033.1 GCA_030840415.1 Pseudonocardiales bacterium
CTTGCTCACCACATCCGGACGGTCGCTGACATCCATCCCCAACTCGGCAGACTTCAGCTCCACCGACGCGCGGCCGGCCATCTCGGTGATCAGGATCCGCTGGCTGTTGCCGACCAGTTCCGGATCGAGGTGGTTGTACAGCTCCGGCCCGAGCTTGATCGCCGACGCGTGCAGGCCTGCCTTGTGCGCAAAGGCAGAACTGCCCACGTACGGGGCATGGGTGTCCGGTGCCAGGTTGGCGATCTCGGCGATGGCGTGCGCCACCCGCATGCTCTCGCCGATCGTGCCCGGGGGCAGCACGTCCAGGCCCATCTTGAACACCAGGCCGCCGATCACCGAGAACAGGTTGGCGTTTCCGGCGCGTTCGCCGTACCCGTTGGCGGTGCCCTGCACATGGGTGACACCGGCGGCCACCGCTGCCAGGGTGTTGGCCACCGCGCAACCGGTGTCGTCCTGGGTGTGGATGCCCAGCCGGATCCCGCTTCGGGCCGACACCGCCGACACCACCTCCTGGATCTCCATCGGCAGCATTCCGCCGTTGGTGTCGCACAGCACTCCCACGTCGGCGCCGGCCGCGGCCGCCGCGTCGAGCACCCGCAGGCCGTAGTCGCGATCGTGGGCATAGCCGTCGAAGAAGTGCTCGCAGTCCAGGAAGACCCGCCGCCCCGCCGCCGCCAGGTAACCGACCGTGTCGGTGACCATCGCGAGGTTCTCCTCCAGGCTGGTCCGCAGCGCACGGTCGACGTGCCAGACGTCGGACTTGGCGACCAGCGTGACCACCGGTGCCTGACTGTCCAGCAATGCCCGCACCTGGGAGTCCTCGGTCACCGCGACGCCGGGCTTGCGGGTGGCGCCGAAGGCCACCAGCGTGGCATAGCGCAGCGGCAGTTCCCCGCCCGCGGCCCGGGCGAAGAACTCGGTGTCCTTGGGCACCGCGCCGGGCCAGCCGCCCTCGATGAAGCCGACCCCGAGCGAGTCCAGCAGCCTGGCCACCGCCAGCTTGTCCGCCACCGAGTAACTGATGCCCTCGCGCTGGGCGCCGTCACGCAGGGTGGTGTCGAAGACGTGGAACGCGTCGCTGAGCATGGTGGGCTCCGGTGGTCGGTCGATCAGGAAGCGGTGGCGGACGCGATCCGCTCGCCGATCTCGCCGGTGCTGCCGGGGTTGTGCCGGTCGCGGGTGTCCAGGTCGGCAGCTACCGCCGCCTCGACCCGGGCCGCCTCCTGGTCGTGACCGAGGTGGCTGAGCATCATCGCGACCGACAGGATCGCAGCCGTCGGATCCGCGATCGCCTTGCCGGCGATATCGGGCGCCGAGCCGTGGACCGGCTCGAACATCGACGGGGTGGTCCGCGACGGGTTGACGTTGCCGCTCGCCGCCAGGCCGATCCCACCGGCGATCGCGGCCGCCAGATCGGTGATGATGTCGCCGAACAGGTTGTCGGTGACGATCACGTCGTAGCGGCCGGGATCGGTGACCAGGTAGATCGTCGCCGCGTCCACGTGGTGATAGGCCACCGTGACGTCGGGATAGTCCGCGGCGACGCGGTCCACGGTCCTGGACCACAGGTCGCCGGCGTGCACCAGCACATTGGTCTTGTGCACCAGGGTCAGGTGCTTACGTGGGCGGCGGACCGCACCGTCGAACGCGGCTCGGACGACCCGCTCGATTCCGAATGCGGTGTTGACGCTGACCTCGGTCGCGATCTCGTTCGGGGTGCCCTTGCGCAGCGCACCGCCGTTGCCGACGTAGGGGCCTTCGGTGCCCTCGCGGTATACCACGAAGTCAATCTCGGGCCGGCCGGCCAGCGCGGTGCTCACCCCTGGATACAGCTTGGCCGGCCGCAGGTTGACGTAGTGGTCCAACTCGAAGCGCAGTCGCAGCAGCAAGCCGCGTTCGAGCACGCCGGCCGGCACGGACGGATCGCCGACCGCGCCGAGCAGGATGGCATCGTGCTGGCGCAACTCGGCAAGCACCGTATCCGGCAGCGCCTCACCGGTCCGGTGCCATTGACTCGCGCCCAGTTCGTACTGGGTCTTGTCGACGCCGGGCAACACCGAGTCCAGCACGAGCAGCGCCTGCTCGATGACCTCGACGCCGATCCCGTCGCCGGGGATGACCGCAAGCCTCACTGTTCGACTCCATTCTTCCCGCTAGCACTCAACACCCGACTCGCTCGTACCTCGCTGCGATGCCCGCTCATCTCACACCGTTCTTCGCGCAAGCGCTCATCACCTGACTCGCTCCGCTCCTCGCTCGTACCTCGCTGCGATGCTCGCTCATCGGGCCGCGCTGCCCTCGTGGTAGTCGGCATCGGCGTCGCTGTTCACCCAGCTCATCAGGCCGCGCAGTTTGCGGCCGGTCTCCTCGATCGGGTGCTGCTCTGCCTTGGCCCGCAATGCCGTGAACTCCGGAGCACCGGCGTCCTGGTCGGCGATGAAGCGGGCGGCGAACGAGCCGTCCTGGATCTCGCGCAGGATTGTGCGCATGTTCTCCTTGACGCTGGGGTCGATCACCCGCGGACCGGAAACATAGTCGCCGTACTCGGCGGTGTCGGAGATGGACCAGCGCTGCTTGGCGATTCCGCCCTCGTACATCAGGTCGACGATCAGCTTGAGCTCGTGCAGGCATTCGAAGTAGGCGATCTCCGGCTCGTAGCCGGCTTCGGTGAGCACCTCGAAGCCGTACTGCACCAGCTGGGACGTACCGCCGCACAGCACCGCCTGCTCACCGAACAGATCAGTTTCGGTCTCCTCGGTGAAGGTGGTCTTGATCGCTCCTGCCCGGGTGCCGCCGATGGCCTTGGCGTAGGACAGCGCGAGGTCGAAGGCGGTGCCGGTGGCGTCCTGCTCCACCGCGACCAGGACCGGAACGCCCTTGCCGTCGACGAACTGCCGCCGGACCAGGTGGCCCGGTCCCTTCGGTGCCACCATCGCCACGTCCACATTCGGCGGTGGGGTGATGTAGCCGAACCTGATGTTGAAACCGTGGCCGAAGAACACCGCGTCGCCGTCCTGCAGATGCGGTTCGACGGACTCGGCATACAGCTGCCGCTGCTTGTGGTCCGGCGCCAGGATCATGATCAGGTCCGCCTCGGCGGCCGCGTCGGCCGGCGTCAGCACCCGCAGCCCCTCGTCCTCGGCCTTGGCCCGGCTACGAGAGCCCTCCGGCAGGCCCACCCTGACGTCGACCCCGGAGTCGCGCAGGCTCAGCGCATGGGCGTGGCCCTGGCTGCCGAAGCCGAGCACGGCGACCGTGCGGCCCTGCACGATGGACAGGTCGGCGTTGTCGTCGTAGTACATCTCCACGGCCATGCGATGGCATCCTTCTCGTCGTCGGCCGTCCCTGCGACGGCCGCTGGGTTTCTGCTAGCTGTGCTGAGTCTCGCCGGTGCCGGTCGGCTCGGCGCTCACCCCGCCCGTTCCACGGCGCGCAATGCCGCTTGGGTCATCGATCGCGGACCGCGACCGAGCGCGACCATGCCGGACTGGACCATCTCACGGATCCCGTACGGCTCCATCATCTTCAACACCGCCTCGAGCTTGGCAGGGGGGCCGACCACCTCGACGGTGAGCGCCTCCGGGCTGACGTCGACGACCTTGGCGTTGAACAGTTCGACGATGTCGAGCACCGCGCTGCGATTGGTCTCATCGGCGCGCACCTTGACCAGCAACAGCTCGCGCTGCACCGCCTGGTCGGGCTCGAGCTCGACGATCTTCAGCACGTTGATCAGCTTGTTGAGCTGCTTGGTGACCTGCTCCAGGGCATTGCCCTCGACCGAGACCAGGATGGTGATCCGGGAGACCTCCGGGTGCTCGGTGGGGCCGACCGCGAGTGATTCGATGTTGAAGCCGCGACGGCTGAACAGGCCGGAGACCCGGGCCAGCACGCCGGGCTTGTTCTCGACCAGGACCGACAGGGTATGGATGCTCATGATTGAGCCCCCTTCGCTTGTACCTCGCTGCGATGCTCGCTCATGATCGATCCCTCTTCGCGCGAGCGCTCATCGGCTGATTCGCTCCGCTCCTCGCTCGTACCTCGCTGCGATGCTCGCTCATGACCACTTCAGACCCCGGTGTCGAAGTTCGGCCGGATGCCCCGAGCGGCGATGATCTCGTCGTTGGACGTGCCGGCCGCCACCATCGGCCACACCATGGCGTCCTTGCCCACGGTGAAGTCGACCACCACCGGCTGGTCGTCGATCGACATCGCCTTCTCGATGGTGGCATCGACGTCGGCGGCCGATTCACAGCGCAGACCGATGCAGCCGAGCGCGTCGGCGAGCTTGACGAAATCCGGGATCCGGCGCAGCTGGGCACCGCCGGGCACGGTGTGCGTCCCCAGTTCGGTGTTGGAGTAGCGCTGCTCGTAGAACAGCGTCTGCCACTGCCGCACCATCCCCAGGTTGCCGTTGTTGATCACCGCGACCTTGATCGGAATGCCCTCGATCGCGCAGGTCGCCAGCTCCTGGTTGGTCATCTGGAAACAGCCGTCGCCGTCGATCGCCCACACCAGGGTGTCCGGGGCACCCACCTTGGCACCCATCGCCGCCGGCACCGAGTAGCCCATCGTTCCCGCACCGCCGGAGTTGAGCCAGGTGTAGGGCTTGTCGTAGGAGATGAACTGCGCCGCCCACATCTGGTGCTGGCCGACTCCGGCGGCGAACACCGTGTCCGGACCGGCGATCTTGCCCAGCCGCTCGATGACGTACTGCGGGGCCAAGCTGCCGTCGGCCGGCTCCTCGTAGCCCAGCGGGTAGGTCTTGCGCCAGCCGTCGACCTCGCGCCACCAGCCGGTCAGGTCGTAGCGGTTGCCGGCGGTGTACTCGGCCCGGACCGCGGCCACCAGGTCCCCGATCACCTCGCGGGCGTCTCCCACGATCGGGACCTCGGCAAGCCGGTTCTTGCCGATCTCAGCAGGATCGATGTCGGCGTGGATGACCGTGGCGTGCGGTGCGAACGAGTCGAGCCGACCGGTCACCCGGTCGTCGAAGCGGGTGCCCAGCGCGATCAGCAGGTCGGCCTTCTGCAGCGCGGTCACGGCGGCCACCGTGCCGTGCATGCCGGGCATGCCCAGGTGCAGGTGGTGTGAGTCCGGGAACGCGCCGCGCGCCATCAGCGTGGTGACCACCGGAATGCCGGTGAGCTCGGCCAGCTGGGCCAGCTCCGCGGTTGCCCGCGCCTTGAGGACGCCGCCACCGACGTAGAGGACCGGCCGGCGGGCGGCCGCGATCAGCCTGGCCGCCTCGCGGATCTGCTTGCCGTGTGGCTTGGTCACCGGCCGGTACCCGGGCAGGTCCAGCACCGGTGGCCAGCTGAAGACCGTCTGGTTCTGCAGGACGTCCTTCGGGATGTCGACCAGCACCGGTCCCGGACGCCCCGTGTTGGCAAGGTGAAATGCCTCCGCGATGGTCTGCGGGATCTGCTCGGCGTGCTGGACGAGGAAGTTGTGCTTGGTGATCGGCAGCGTGATCCCGGAGATGTCGGCCTCCTGGAAGGCGTCGGTACCGATCGCCGGGAACGGCACCTGTCCGGTGATGGCAACGATCGGAACGGAATCCAGGAAGGCATCCGCGATCGGTGTCACCAGATTGGTGGCACCCGGACCGGAGGTCGCCATGCACACACCGACCTTTCCGGTGACCTGGGCGTAACCCTCTGCCGCGTGCCCGGCGCCCTGCTCGTGGCGGACCAGGATGTGGCGGACTCTCGTGGAGTCGTACAGCGGGTCATAGGCCGGCAGGATCGCGCCGCCCGGAATGCCGAAGACCACCTCGGCACCCACCTCTTCCAGTGATCGAACCAGCGACTGGGCTCCGGTCAGGTGCTCGGAGGCGGAGGTCGATGTCATAGCTGGCTTCTTTCCGGCAGGCCTATCGCCTGCCCTGCTTGCCGATCGCGGTACGGCCGAACTCCTGTACGGACAACTGGTAGGACGTCCAACTTCTCGTACGGACAACAAAAAACCCCTCGTGCCGTGGCACGAAGGGTCTGCGCGTCTCAGGGCTGACTGCCCCCGGGACGCGCTAGTCGATGAGTACGAGATGCTGCACAGCACACACCCTACTCCGGCATCGCGCCGAACCCAAATCTCGGGATAGGTGTCTCATCCAGTAGGATTACCGAGCTCAGCAGGCGGACTGCGCAATAACCCGTGCCCCGCAGGTGTCGCGGTCAAGCGCCAGCCACGGTAGCCGAAATCGTAATTTACGACGATTCGTTACCGACATTTAGCAATGGCGCATGGCACCATTCCGGCATGCCAGCGGTGCGGCCACCCACCCTCTGGTTGTCGGTTGCCGCCACGACCATCAGTGTGGTTGCCGCTACCACCATGGTGATGTCGGGCGGCCCGCGGCGGCCGCTGAACTTCGCCGGGGCGATCCTGTTGCCCGACCGGCATGCCAGCGCGGCCTCGCCAACTCCTTCGCCGGTTGACCGGCCCCGTGCGCCCGGCACTGCCAGCACCGGCGTCCGGGCAACGGCTCCCGCGCCCGCGCGGCCCAGCAGCTACCCGGCACCGGTCGCCGTCCGGGTCCCGGCGCCCGGCGATCACGGCGTCAGCACTTCCTCGAGCGTCTCTCCTTCCGCGCCGGCCGCCACCCCGGCTGCGAGTCCGACCGGCCGCAGCCGGCCACCGGCAACCAGCGTTCCAGCCACGCCGGTCAGCAGTTCGGGCGCCACCGTCATCGCGCAGGCATTGTTCAGCGCCCTCAACACCGCTCGCGCCCAGGCCGGCCTCACCCCGCTCAGCTGGAGCCCGAGCCTGCAGCGAAGCGCCGCCAGCCACAACAGCGCGATGGCGGCAGCGAACCGGCTCGCGCCGCGGATCAGCACCGAGCCCGCGCTGGGCGTCCGGCAGGCCAATCAGGGGATGGTCGCGAACTTCGCCGCGGAGAACCTGGGACTGTCCGAGACGCTCAGCCAGGCAGGCGCGCTGGCCGTCCAGCAGGCCATGCTCGCCGAGCAACCACCCGGGGACGGCCACCGGCAGAACCTGCTGTCCAGCACGCTCAACGCCGTGGGCATCGACGTGCTGCTCGACCCGGCGCACGGTCGGCTGTGGATCACCGAGGACTTCGCGCAACCGTCCTGAGCGGCCTTGCGCCAGCTGGGCCTAGCAGATCGCCCCCTGG
>JAVEEO010000055.1 GCA_030840415.1 Pseudonocardiales bacterium
ACCCGGTTCGAGCTGAACCGGGCAGCCGGCTCCCTGCACTACCCGCATGGCTCCAGCCTGGCCGTCAGCCTGGCCGGTGCGCGCGCCGTGCACCGCTACGTCGCGGACAAGCACGGCACGCCGGTGATGCGGATGCTGCCGATGCTCGGCGGCGCGCTGAACTTCCTGACCTTCAACGACGTCGTCACGGCCCGCGGCCTGCCCGACTGCGGGGAGTACCTGCGCCAGCGGGCGGCCGCGCCTACTGCCCCGCGACCCGGGCAGTAGGCCGGTGCGAGATCGGCAGCGGTATTCGCGCAGTCACCCGAATGACGCCGGTCCGGCCGATATGCTGGCGGTTGCCAGCCCCACCACCACCTGCGACCATCCCACTTCTGCCTGCCCCGACGCACGACCTGCCCCGGTTCACGACCTGCCCCGGTTCACGACCGGACGAGCCACCTTCGAAAGGAACGCCGGCCATGAAGGATGACATCCGCCAGTTTCTCCTGCAGTCGCTGAAGGAGATGAACTACAGCACCGACGGGATCGACGACGACACGGTGCTCGGCCCGGCCGGCGCCGACCTGCAGTCACTTGCCCTGGCGGAGCTGGCGGTCCGGGTCGAGGACCAGTACGGGGTCCGGTTCGACGACGACGAGGCCGAGATGCTGGCCGGCATGACGGTCGGCGAGTTCGCCGAGCTGGTGGCAGGCCGGGCCGAGGCCAGCTCGGCCAGCTAGCCGGCTCGGACGTCCGGGCTCGCACCGGTAGAACTCGCACCGGCAGAGGAAGGGAACATCGTGGCCACAAGCATGGCGGTCACCGGAATCGGCCTGGTGAGCCCAGTCGGCACCAGTGCCGCCGAGGTGTTCGCCGCGGCCTGCGAGGGCCGCTCGGGCGCGGTCCGGCCGGCGCCGGAGCACCCGCTGCACGGCCTGCTCGACGTGGCCGCCTTCAGCGCCGACATCGATCCGGTCAGCGTGCTGCCGGCCACCGAGGCACGCTTCGTCGACCGGGCCATCGTGATGGCGCTGCGCGCTGCCGAAGACGCCCTGGCCGACGCCGGCCTCGAGGTGGGCCGGGACGTCGACCCCTCCCGGGTCGCCGTGGTGGTCTCCGGGGTGGGCGGGCTGGCACTGCTGTCCGAGCAGGTCACCTCCTACGCCGGCAAGGGCCGGCTCGGCGTCAGCCCGTACCTGCTGCCCGGGGTGCTGCCCAACATGGCCGCGGCCCGGATCGCCATCAAGTTCGGCATCCAGGGCTTCACCTCCTCGGTCGGCACGGCGTGCGCGTCCGGCGCCCAGTCGATCGGCGAGGCGCTGCGCATCCTGCGGGCGGGCGAGGCCGACGTGGTGCTGGCCGGCTGCAGCGAGGCGCCGCTGTTCCCGACCTTCGCCGCCGCCTTCGGCAACGCCCGGGCGCTGGCGCACGGCTGGGCCGACCCGACCGATGCCAGCCGGCCGTTCGACCGGCGGCGCAACGGCCTGGTGCTGGCCGAGGGAGCCGGGGTGCTGGTGCTCGAACGCGCTGAGCATGCCCGGGCCCGCGGCGCCGGCCGGTACGCCGACGTGCTGGGCTGGGCCGCCACCAACGACGCCTACCACCCGACCACCCCGCGGCCGGACGGCTCGGTGGCGGCCCGGTGCATGAGCCTGGCGCTGCGCGACGCCGGCCTCGAGCCCGCCGACGTCGGCTACCTCAACGCCCACGGCACCGGCACCAAGGCCGGCGACCTCGCCGAGCTGCGGGCGATCCGAACCGTGTACGGGCAGAGCAGCCCGCCGGTCAGCTCGACCAAGGGCGTGACCGGGCACCTGCTCGGCGCGTCCGGGGTGATCGAGGCCGCGATCGGCATGCTGGCACTGCAGCGCGGGCTGCTGCCACCCACCGCCAACCTCGACGATCCGGAGCCCGATCCCGAGGTCGACCACATCGTCAAGGAGCCTCGGGCGGCCCAGCCCGGGGTGGTGCTGTCGAACTCCTTCGGCTTCGGCGGCCACAACGTCAGCCTGGTGCTGGGCGATCCCGGGCTCAAGCAGTCCGGCGGCACCGGCTGATGTCCGACCCAACAGGCTCAGCCGGGCTGTACCGGACGGTGCGGCTGATCCGCCGGTTCGAGCAGCTTGCCATCGAGCTGGTGCGCGGCGGGGTGATCCCCGGCGGCATCCATCCCTACATCGGGCAGGAGGCGATCGCAGCCGGCGTGTGCGCTGCGCTGCGCTGCGAGGACATCATCACCAGCACCCACCGCGGTCACGGCCACGTGCTGGCCAAGGGCAGCGACCCGGTGCGGATGCTGGCCGAGCTGGCCGGCCGCGAGACCGGGCTGAACGCCGGGCGCGGCGGGTCCATGCACGCCGCCGACGTCAGTGTCGGCATCTACGGGGCGAACGCGATCGTCGGCGCCGCCGCGGCGATCGCCACCGGTGCGGCCTGGTGGCACCGCCGGTCCGGCTCCGACCGGGTCGCGGTGACCTTCTTCGGCGACGGCGCGGTCAACCAGGGGGTGCTGCTGGAGGCGCTGAACCTGGCCTCGCTGTGGCGGGCGCCGGTGCTGTTCGTCTGCGAGAACAACGGCTTCGCCACCTCGATGCGGGTGCGCGACTCGACGGCCGGTTCCATCACCGGCCGCGCCGCGGCGTTCGGCATCCCGGCCGAGACCATCGACGGCCAGGATCCCGAGCTGGTGCTGGCCGCCGCCTCGGCTGCCGTCGACCGGGCCAGGGCCGGTGGCGGGCCGACCCTGCTGGAGTGCCTGACCTACCGCTTCGACGCCCACCACACCTGGGAGCATCTGGCCCGGCCGCGCTACCGGACCGCCGAGGAGGTCGCCGAGGGCAGCGTCCGGGATCCGCTGGCGATCCAGGGCGATCGGGTGCCCGAGCAGGTTCGCGAGGGTATAGACGCCGAGATCGAGGAGCTGCTGCAGACCGCGCGGCAGTTCGTGGCCGACAGCCCGGAGCCGGACCCGGCCGGGGCGCTGGACTACCTCTACGCCGACGGCCTGCGGGCCCGGCCGGGGGTGAGCTGATGCCGAACATGTCCTTCCTGCGCGGGCTCAACCGGGCGCTGGCCGATGAGATGGAACGCGACCCGGCGGTGTGTGTGTTCGGCGAGGACATCGGGGTGGCGGTCAGCAACGTCACCGTCGGGCTGCTCAAGCGGTTCGGTCCCGACCGGGTGATCGACATGCCGATCTCGGAGCAGGCCTTCACCAGCGCGGCCACCGGCGCCGCGATGGCCGGTGCCCGGCCGGTGATCGAGTTCCAGATCCCGGCGCTGCTCTACCTGGTGTTCGAGCAGATCGCCAACCAGGCCCACAAGTTCTCGTTGATGACCGGCGGCCAGCTGAAGGTGCCGGTCACCTACCTGCTGCCCAGTTCCGGTTCCCGGCCCGGCTGGGCCGGCCAGCACTCCGACCATCCCTACAGCCTGTTCGCCCACGTCGGCGTCAAGACGGTGGTGCCGGCCACCCCGACCGACGCCTACGGCCTGCTGCTCAGCGCGATCCGCGACGACGATCCGGTGATCGTGTTCGCACCGTCCGGCGCGGTGCCCCAGCGGGAGGACGTCGACTACGACACCCTGGCGCCGGTGCCGCTAGGGGTGGCCCGGGTGCACCGGCCGGGCACCGACGTGACGGTGGTCGCCGTCGGACATCTCGTGCACGATGCGATCGCGGTCGCCGACGAGCTGGCCGGTGAGATCTCGGTGGAGGTCTTCGACCCCCGTACCCTCTACCCGTTCGACTGGCCGGCGCTGGCGGCCTCGCTCGAGCGGACCGGGCGGCTGGTGGTGATCGACGACTCCAACCGCAGCTGCGGCATCGGCGCCGAGATCCTGGCCACCGCGGCCGAGGAGATGCGGCTGGTCGCGCCGCCCAAGCGGATCAGCCGGCCGGACGGGGCGGTGCTGCCGTTCGCCCGGGCGCTGGACCTGGCGGTGCAACCGAGCCGGGAGCAACTGCGCACCGCGATCGAAGCGGTCGTCAAGACCTCCTGAGAGCCGGATCGTCGCCGCGACGCGGCACCGCGTCGGTCAGGGCGGCAAGATTGACGCGAAGCTGGCGACTTGCTCTGATACGCCCATGTCGCTGCAGCCGGCCGAGAGCCGCCTCGTCGTACCCTTCGCCGGTTCGGTGTCGGGCCAGGGTCCGCTGACCTGGGGTGAGAAGGCGCTGCTGCAGGACCAGCGCGAGACCGGCTGGGCCCTCAACGCCACCGGTGCCCAGAACCTGGCGCCGGGCACCACGGTGGAGCAGGCAGCGGGCCGGCTGGGCAGGCTGATCAGCAACCAGCCGGCGCTGCGGGTCCGGCTGGCTGACGACGAGCACGGCGACCCGTACCAGACGGTGGCCGCGTCCGGCGAGGTGGCGGTCGAGGTGCTGGACTTCGCCGACGACGACGATCCGGTCGACGTCGCCAAGTACACCGAGCGGCTCTGGCAGGACTGGCTGATCGACCCCATCGACCACTACCGGGACTGGCCGTCCCGGATGGGGATCGTCCGGCACCGGGGTCAGGCGCTCTACCAGGTGCTGTCGTTCAACCACCTGGTCATCGACGGCGCCTCGATGACGTACCTGATGCCCGAGCTCGGGGTGGGCAAGCCGCCCGCGCGGTCGGGCCGCAGCACGCCCATGAACATCCTGGAACTGGCCGACTACGAGCACTCCGAGGCGCCCAGAAGGTCAGCCGGCGGGCTATGCGGTTCTGGGAGTCGCAACTGCGCGACATCCCGCCGGCCACCTTCGGCGAACCGGTGCATGCCGGTGGCCGGCTGGGCAGCCGGTACTGGCACGGCCGGTTCGCCTCGCCGGCTGCCTTCCAGGCGGTGCTGGCCATCGCGCAGCGCTCCGGCGGGGACGTCTCCCGGGTGATGTTCGCGGTGCTGGCCGTCGCCCTGGGGCGGGCGCTTGGCCACGACCGGCTGCGGGCCAAGGTCATCCTCAGCAACCGGTACCGGCCGGGCTTCGCCGAGACCATCGCTCCGCTGGCCCAGAACGGCATCGTCTCGGTCGACCTCAGCGACGCCACGGTGGACGAGGTGATGGCGCGCGGCCGGCAGGCGCTGCTGGCCAGCGGCATGCACGCCTACTACGACCCGGACCATCTCAACGAGCTGACCGCCCGGCTGGACGCCGAGCGTGGCTACCCCGCCGAGGTGACGCTGCGGATGAACGACCGCCGCCGGACCACCCAGCGCTGGACGGCGGAGGAGGCGCGCGCGGCCACGGTCAAGCCGGCCGACATCCAAGCCCGGCTGGGCGAGACCTTCTTCTCCTGGGACGGCACCCTGGACAGCTGCCACGACCAGGCCTTCGTCACGATCGAGGACTACCGCAACACCTTCCACCTGCAGCTGATCTTCGACATGGCCTGCTTCGCCGAAGAGCAGGTCGAGAACTTCGTCTACGGGGTGGAGAAGGTCGCCATCGAGGCGGCCTACAACCCGGCGGTGCCGGCCGACTGCGGCTGAGCCGGTGGCCGGGGCGGCCGGAGTTTGACGTTCGGCCGGTGCCTTGCTCTGATACCCCCATGTCTTTGCAGCCGGTCGAGAGCCGGTTCGTCGTGCCGTTCTCGTCGACGGTCTCGGGCCCGGCGCCACTGACCTG
>JAVEEO010000064.1 GCA_030840415.1 Pseudonocardiales bacterium
AGGCGGTCGCGCGGCTGCTGGCCACCGAGTCGGTGGCGGTGGACCGGCTGACCAAGGACGGCGTGCGCAGCCTGGACGCCCGAGCCGCGATCGTGGCCGCCGAGGTGTCGGCGGACGGCAGCGACGCCACCCGTGCGATACTGGAGGCGGTCGTCCGTCAGGTCACCCCGACGGTTCGGCCCGACGATGTGCTCACCGCTCTGCGGGCCGTCGCCGGTTTCGCCCCGTCGCAGCCCCCCCGGGCTACCCGGCTGGCGCAGGGACCGATCGATGACGCGGGACTGGTAGCAGATCCGTTGTGCGTCACCGAGCTGCCGGCCAACCCAGCAGCTACCGAGCACTGAAGGACCGTCGGCATCCGCTGACGGGTAGGACGTCCTGCCTTCCCGGTGGAGGGCAGGGGTGACACGAGCCGCCCGTTCGCTCCCGCGAACGGGTGATAAAGACTTTGCGTTCCGCTCGCGGGTGGAACGCCATACCGCCCCTGCGCGGCCGAGTGCGGCGATCGCCGTCCGCTCGGCCCCGGGGGTGAGACAGGAGCACCCGAGCAATGCTCGACCACACCCCCGACAACCACGACAACCCCGCCGGAGACAGCGCGGAACCGGCTGCTGCCCCGGCCGCCAAGGCCGTCCGCCGGGCCGCTGCCAAGGCCCCGGCCAAGCGCGCACCCCGCAAGGCCGCGGCCAAGAAGGCAGCTCCGGCCGCCGACCAGCCCCCGGTCAGTGACCAGCCCGCCGCCGCCTCGCCATTGGTGAACGACCTGCCCGCGGCGCCCGACCAGCCCGCCGACCAGCCCACGGTGGCCGGATCGCCGGAGCCGGTCGCGGTCCCGGCGAAGAAGGTCGCCCGGACCCGTAAGGCCCCCGCCAAGAAGGCCACCAAGGCCGCCGGCCCGGCCGCGACGACCGAGCCTTCCGCCGCCCCCGAGGCCGCCCCGGCAGAGCAGGCACCTGCCCCGGCCAGCCAGCCGGCGGCCGCTGAGACCCTGCTGCCCGCGGAGACCGGCGAGACCGGGGCCGGCGCTGCCGAAGCCGCGCCGAGCCGGCCGCCGGCCAAGCGGACGCCCCGCAAGCGGGTCAGCAAGGCGGCCGCCGAGCAGGCTGTTGCCGACCGAACCGATGCCGACCGAACCGGTGCCGACCGAACCGATGCCGACCAGACCATCACCGAGCAAACCGACCAGCCGGCTGCCGAGTTCCCGGCGGCGCCGGCGGCACCGGTACTGGCTGCCCCGGTGGTGCTGTTCCAGCCACCGGCCGCCGAGCCCGCCCCGCGCCGGCGCCGCGGTGCCAAGCGCACCGCGCCGGAGCCCGAGGTGGCCGTCGTGCCGGCCGAGGAGGACACCCTCGACGAGCTGCCCGGCCTGATCGACCCGGACGCCGACCTCGAGCCCGAGGACGTCGACACCGACGACCTGGGAACCGAGGAGCCGGACACCGACGAGGCCGACGACACTGCCGAGGAGGCCGACTCCGACGACACTGCCGGCGAGGGCACCCGGCGCCGGCGGCGGCGCGGCCGGCGCGGCCGGGGCAACCGGTCCGCCGACAACGGCGCCGAGACCGATCCGGCCGCCGAAGCGCCGACGGAGCTCGGCGAGGACGACGACGAGCCCGACGACGACCACGCCGACGAGGTCGCCGAGGCGGCGCTGTCGGCCAGCGCCCGGCGGCGACGGCGGCGCCGGCGCTCCAGCGGTGCCGACGGCGAGGCGGCGCCGTCCGAGGACGATCCGCCCAACACCGTGGTGCACGTGCGGGACAGCCGCTCGGCGAACCGGGACGGTCGCGGCGGCGCGGCCGACGACGACGGGGTGCGGGGGGTCAAGGGCTCGACCCGGCTCGAGGCCAAGCGTCAGCGCCGGCGGGACAACCGCGACACCGGACGGCGGCGCGCGCCGATCCTGACCGAGGCCGAGTTCCTGGCCCGCCGCGAGGCGGTGGACCGGGTGATGGCCGTGCGCCAGACCGGTGACCGCACCCAGATCGCCGTCCTCGAGGACGACATCCTGGTCGAGCACTACGTGACCCGGGCCAGCGCCAGCAGCGCGGGCGGCAACGTCTACCTCGGCCGGGTGCAGAACGTGCTGCCGTCGATGGAGGCGGCCATCGTCGACATCGGCCGGGGCCGCAACGGCGTGCTGTACGCCGGTGAGGTCAACTGGGACACCGCCGGCCTGGAGGGCAAGTCCCGCTCGATCGAGAACGCCCTGAGCGCCGGCGACCTGGTGCTGGTGCAGGTCACCAAGGACCCGATCGGCCACAAGGGCGCCCGGCTGACGAGCCAGATCTCGCTGCCCGGCCGGTTCGTGGTCTACGTCCCCGGTGGTGGGATGACCGGCATCAGCCGCAAGCTTCCCGACGTCGAGCGCAGCCGGCTGAAGGCGATCCTGAAGAAGGTCGTCCCCGACGAGGCCGGCGTGATCGTGCGGACCGCGGCCGAGGGCGCCTCCGAGCAGGATCTTGTCAGCGACGTCGAGCGGCTGAAGTCGGAGTGGGAGTCGATCAGCGCCAAGGCGGCCCGGGCCAAGCAGTCCTCCGACGGCCCGTCGCTGCTGCACGGTGAGCCGGACCTGGCCATCCGGGTGGTGCGCGACATCTTCAACGACGACTTCTCCAAGCTCGTGGTGGCCGGCGCGGAGATCTACCGCACGATCGGTGACTACGTGCGTGACATCGCCCCCGACCTGGCCGACCGGATCTCGCGGCACACCGCGGAGTCGGACCTGTTCCGCGACCTGCGGGTGGACGAGCAGTTGGCCAAGGCGCTGGACCGCAAGGTGTGGCTGCCCTCGGGCGGCTCGCTGGTGATCGACCGCACCGAGGCGATGACCGTGGTGGACGTCAACACCGGCAAGTACACCGGCTCCGGAGGCAACCTGGAGCAGACCGTCACCCGCAACAACCTGGAAGCGGCCGAGGAGATCGTCCGGCAGTTGCGGCTGCGCGACATCGGCGGCATCGTGGTGATCGACTTCATCGACATGGTGCTGGAGAGCAACCGGGACCTGGTGCTGCGCCGGCTGACCGAATGCCTGGGCCGCGACCGGACCAAGCACCAGGTGGCCGAGGTCACCTCGCTCGGGCTGGTGCAGATGACCCGCAAGCGGGTCGGTGAGGGACTGCTCGAGGCCTTCAGCGAGTCCTGCTCGGTGTGCGGCGGCCGGGGCGTGATCGTG
>JAVEEO010000123.1 GCA_030840415.1 Pseudonocardiales bacterium
CAGCAGGGCGACCGGATCGGCGCCGCGGTGCCGTTCTACGGGGTGGGCGACGGGGTGCCGTCGCAGTACACCGGCCTGCGGGCCGCGGTCCAGGGCCACTACGGCGAGCAGGACCAGATGTATCCGGCCTCGGCGGCGCGCCAGCAGGAGCAGCAGATCCGCGACGAGTCCGGCGCCGACGTCGAGTTCTTCTTCTATCCCGCCGGGCATGCCTTCCACAACGAGCAGAACCTGCTCGGCACCTACGACCCGGACAGCGCCCGGCTGGCCTGGCAGCGCACCGTGCAGTTCCTCAAGGACCGGCTGGGCTGATGGCCAACCGGTCCACCCAGCCGGAGGAAGCCGAGCGGGCCCGGCTGGCCGAGCGCCGGGCCGAGCTGCGCGAGCGGTACCTGAAGCCGCCGGGGCAGCGGGCCGCCAGCAACGGCCGCGGCATCCACCACGCGGCGCTGATCTGCAGCGACCCGGAGGCAACCATCCGGTTCTACCAGGATCTGCTGGGCTTTCCGCTGATCGAGCTGGTCGAGAACCGGGACTACCCCGGTTCCTCGCACTTCTTCTTCGACCTCGGCAACTCGACCCTGCTGGGCTTCTTCGACTTTCCCGGCCTCGGGCTCGAGCCGGGCGTTGAGGCGCTCGGCACCGTCCAGCACATCGCGATCTCGGTGGCGCCCGACCGGCACGCCGAGCTCCGTGCCCGGCTCGACGCCGCGGGCATCGGCTACGGCGGGCCCGACCAGGGCATCGAGGAGTCGCTGTACTTCCGCGATCCGGACGGTATCCAGATCGAGCTGCTCTCCGACGAGTTGATGTACTTCGGCGGCCAGTGGCTGGACGGCCGGTGAGCCGATTGCGGCTGGGGTTCGGCCTGCCGGTGTCGGGCAGCTGGGCCGGGCCTGCCAACCTGGTCCGGATCGCCCGGCGGGCCGAGGAACTGGGCTACGAGTCGCTGTGGACGTTCCAGCGGCTGCTGCATCCGGCCGAGGGCGACTGGGGTCCGATGTATCGCGCCGTGCAGGACCCGATCGTGACGCTGGCGCACGTGGCCGCCGTCACCGAGCGGGCTCGGCTGGGGATCGCCGTGGTCAACGCGCCGTTCTACTCCCCCATCCTGCTGGCCAAGCAGCTGACCACCCTGGACGAGCTGTCCGGCGGCCGGCTGGATGCGGGCCTGGGTCTGGGCTGGGCCGAGGAGGAGTTCGCCGCAGTTGGCGTCGACCCCGCTCGCCGGGGCGCCCGGACCGAGGAGTTCATCGCCTGCCTGAAGGCGATCTGGACCGAGCCGGTGGTCAGCTTCGACGGCGAGTTCTACCGGATGCCGGCGGTGCGGGTCGATCCCAAGCCGGTCCAGCGGCCGCATCCGCCGCTGCTGCTGGGCGGCGCCGCGGAGCGGGCGCTGCGCCGGGCCGGCCGGCTCGCCGACGGCTGGATCTCGGTCAGCCGGCACGACCTGCGCACCATCGGCGCGGACCTGGAGCTCATCCGCGGCGCCGCCCGCGACGCCAGCCGGGACCCGGACCGGCTGCGCTTCATCATCCGGGGCGTGCCGTCGCTGACCGACGAGCCGGCCGGTGCCGACCGGCGGCCGTTGCACGGGAACGCCGATCAGATCCGGGCGGATTTCCACCGGCTGGCCGACGCCGGGGTCACCGAGCTGTTCCTCGACCTCAACTTCGACCCGGAGGTGGGCTCGCCGGACGCCGATCCGGCGGCGTCGATGCGCCGGGCCGAGCACCTGCTGCAGACCTTCGCACCGGGAACCTGATCTTTCGTGGGCGTTCCGTTTGAGTACCGCGACGAAATGCCCAGGTCAGGCGGCATCGCGCCCTGAGCAAATCCGGTTGTCGGACGGGTGTTCTAACTTGGACACTTCACCAGCCGACACGACGGGGGCCGAGGACATGATCGAGCAGGTACCGGGGGCACCCGGGGACATCGCATGACTGACGTCATCACAGCCAGCGGACTGGTCAAGACCTACGGCAAGCTCCGGGCCCTGGACGGCCTGGACCTCGCGGTGCCCGAGGGCACCATCCTGGGCCTGCTGGGTCCCAACGGAGCCGGCAAGACGACGGCCGTCCGGATCCTGACCACCCTGCTCGAACCGGACGCCGGCACCGCCCGGGTGGCCGGCCTCGACGTCGTCAAGTATCCCGGCCAGGTGCGGGCCAAGCTCGGCCTGTCCGGCCAGTACGCCGCGGTGGACGAGTACCTGACCGGCTTCGAGAACCTCGACATGGTCGGGCGCCTCTACGGCCTGGGCCGGGGCCCGGCCAAGCAGCGGGCCCGCGAACTGCTTGCCCAGTTCGACCTCGAAGAGGCCGGCGACCGGCCGGTCAAGACCTATTCCGGTGGCATGCGGCGCCGCCTCGACCTGGCCGGTGCCCTGGTCGCCCGGCCGCCGGTGCTCTTCCTGGACGAGCCGACCACCGGACTGGACCCGCGCAGCCGGACCGACATGTGGGAGGTGATCGTCGAACTGGTCAAGGGCGGCACCACCCTGTTGCTGACCACCCAGTACCTGGAGGAGGCCGACCGGCTGGCCGACCGGATCCTGGTCATCGACCACGGCCGGGCCATCGCCGAGGGCACCGCCGACAGCCTCAAGGCCCAGGTCGGCGGCGAGCGGGTCGAGATCGTGCTGGTCCGCCACGACGATCTCGCCGTCGCGCGCACGATCATGACCGGGCTGGCCGGCGTCCCGGTCGAGGTGCACGAGCACAGCCGTCGGATCGTCGCGCCGGTGACCGGTGGCGCCGGCCTCCTGATGGAGGCACTGCGCCGCCTCGACGCGGCCGGCATCGCGCTGCTGGACGTGGCGTTGCGCCGGCCAACGCTCGACGACGTGTTCCTGAGCCTGACCGGGCACTCCTCCGCAGACGAACCCGAGACCGAGACCGCCGACGCCACGCAGGCGGTGGTCAGCCGATGAGCATGCTCAAGCCGATTGCCGACGGCGCCATCGTGGCCAAGCGCAACCTGATCAAGATCAAGCGGGTACCGGACCTGCTGGTGTTCTCCACCCTCTCGCCCATCATGTTCATCCTGCTGTTCGCCTACGTCTTCGGCAGCGCCATCCGGGTAGAGGGCAGCAATTATCGCGAGTTCCTGATCCCCGGCATCTTTGCCCAGACGGTGATCTTCGGCGCCACTCTCACCGGGG
>JAVEEO010000126.1 GCA_030840415.1 Pseudonocardiales bacterium
CTCTTTTTGTCCGTGTATGCTCGCCGCGCTGGCCTCTCCGCCGGACGCGGCGACGCCCAGCCCGGCAGCCGCCGCCGCACCGGCACCGAGCGCCAGGAACTTGCGCCTGTCGATTCCCAAATTCAACGACCTCATTAAACCGGGAGGGGCTGGGTTTCCGCGTGACTGCGGTGCCGTCGCCTCGCTCCGTGACCAGGGGAGCGTATACAAATATGCAGTTGTCTGCACCATAGGTAACGGAAATAGCCTTGTACGCTTTTATCAGTTTTGGCGCAGGCTGCAGCACCGGCACGGTCCAGCCGGACGGCCGCGCTGCGACCACCCGGTAGTACCGGACAAGCGGCTCACCGCTGCGCGAACGAGGGCTGCCTGCGCCGGCGACCGCCGTCAACGAGTGGGCACCCGGTGCGCCGAACCCTGGTTCGCCGATCGGCAGGGTGCGCCGCCGGTCGGATTCCGGCGGCGTCGACATCCCCTGCTATTACAAGATCAATTACTCCGAAGGCGGTGCGAGGACCTCGCGTACTTCCATCGCGCCGGTACGGGCATCGGGCCAGCGCGAGGCGATCTCGACGGCCCGCTCCAGGCCGGACACCTCGAGCATGAGGTAGCCCGCCATCTGTTCCTTCACCTCGACGAACGGCCCGTCGGTGGTGGCCACCGACCCGTCGACGACCCGCACCGTCCGGGCCTGGGAAGCATCGGCCAGCGCGTCACCACCGATGAGCTCGTTGTTGGCGTTGAGCTCCTCCATGATTTCGCCGACCTCGGCCATGATCTTGTCCTGCTCGTCCTGGGTCTTCTGGACTGCGGGGTCGTTGTAGATCAGCAGCATGTACTTCAATGTGGCCTCCTTGTTGGCTTCCCCCGACGCGGTTCACATACCGGACAGGGTGTGCAAATTTTACTGTTCTGGTCGCGGGCCTCGCCCGGAGGGGGGGTATTGACGCCGGGCCGGATGGCGTCTGCGGACCGCCGGCCGACCGCTCGGCGGCAAGCCTTCGCGGCGGCCGCGCCCAGGCCGGGCACCGCCGCCGCGGGTGGGTCAGCCGGCCGATGAATCCCGGGTGGGCTCGTAGTGCACGATGACCACCTGCGAGTCGACCGTCCGGGTGTCGAGCATCCGCAGCTTGATGCGATCCTGCTTGCCGAACAGCGGCTTGCCGCCGCCGAGCACGATCGGGTGGATGGCGACGTGGTACTCGTCGATCAGGCCCAGCGCGGTCAGCGAGGCCGGCAGTGCCGAGCCGCCGGTGATGAGCATGTCCTTGCCAGGCTGCTCCTTGAGCGCGGCAACCTCCTCGGCGATGTTGTCGCTGATCAGCCGGGCGTTGCCGTCGACCTCCTTCAGGGTGCGGGAGAACACAACCTTCGGGGTCTCCATCCAGAGCTTGGCGAACCTCCGGGCGCGATCGTCGGCATCCGGGTCCGAGGGCACCTCCGGCCAGTAATTGGCGAACATCTCCCATACGCCCCGGCCGTACAGGAAGGTGTCGATCCGCTCGTGCAGGCCGTCGCTGTACTCAGCCATCTCCGGCGTGAGCGGCGCCCAGTCGAACTCCCCGTTCGGCCCGCACACATACCCGTCCGCCGACGTCAACACCCATTGGATGATCTTCCGCATTGGCACCATTCTCCTTAGTCGTAGCAGGATCCGTCCGGGGGCCGGACGCCGTCAGTGCGGACACTGCGGACCGGCCCCTGAATGAGGTCGGAGCCACCCGGGTGTTCTCGACATCCAGCAGGCGCCGGTTGCCGGCGCCACCGTCTGCGTGCCCGCCAAGTCGGCATCAGGCGACGACAGTCGTCCGGATTGCCTTTTCTGTCACTCGGCTTGCCGCACCGGGGATCCCACGCCCGCGGCAACCGGAGGGTCGGCACGACCGGAGAAGGCGGCCTGGCCCGACACCGGGCATGCTCGACTCGGCCGTGTCCTCCGATGGGCCGCGGTCCTCCTGCCGGCCGGCGGACCCGGCCGCAATCGTTGCCCCGCAAGCACTGCCCCGCAAACACGATGCGCGGCCCACCGGGACGCGCCAGGAGGACGCCCGATGCCGGATCACCCCGTCGGGACGTCCCGGGTGCGGGTTTCCAACTTCTCCGTCTCCCTGGACGGCTACGGCGCCGGGCCCCGGCAGAGCTTCGACCACCCGCTCGGGATCGGCGGACACCGGCTGCACGACTGGATGTTCGCCACCCGGGGCGGCCGGGCCCAACTGGGCCGCGACGGCGGCGAGGACGGCCTGGACAACCGGTTCTTCCAGGCCGGCCAGGACGGCGTGGGCGCCACCATCATCGGCCGCAACATGTTCGGCCCGTCCCGTGGTCCCTGGCCGGCGGAGCCATGGAACGGGTGGTGGGGACAGCACCCGCCGTTCCACCACCCGGTCTTCGTCCTCACCCACCAGGCCCGGCCACCGCTGCGGCTGGCCGGCGGCACCACCTTCCACTTCGTCCAGGACGGCATCCAGGCGGCCCTGGAGCGCGCCCGGGAAGCCGCCGGCGAGCGGGACGTCCGGATCGGCGGCGGCGTGCACACCATCCGGCAGTACCTGCACGCGGGGCTGATCGACGAGCTGCACCTGGTGCTGGTCCCGGTGCTGCTCGGCGACGGAGAGCGGCTGTTCGACGGCGTCTCACCCGGTGGCGGTCGGCCCGGATATCACTGCGTGGAGCTCGTCTCGTCCCCCGCCGTGGTGCACCTGCGGCTGTGCCGGACGCCGGACGCCTGAATTCCTGACGGCAGGGCCTTGGGCCCGTCGACGGTCAGCGACGCGGGACGCCTGAGCGCCCGGGTCCGGTCAGTGGTGGTACTCGCCGCCGTTGACGTCCAGGCACTGCCCGGTGATGGCACGGGCCAGGTCGGAGGCCAGGAACAGGACCGCGTTGGCCACCTCATCGGCCTCCGGCAACCGGCGCAGGTCCAGATTCGCCGCGGTCTCGGAATAGACCTGCTCGGTGGTCACGCCACGCTCGCTGGCCAGGTAGTCGTAGTACTGCCGCAGCGGCGCGGCCCAGATGCTGCCCGGCACCACGACGTTGACCCGGACGCCCCGTGGGCCCAGTTCGGTGGCCAGCGTCTGGGCCAGCGCGATCAGCGCACTCTTGGTCAGCTTGTACGCGCCGAAACCGGGCCGCGACTGCCGGGCCGCCACCGAGCTGATCATGACGATCGAGCCATCGGTCGCGGCCAGGTGCTCGGACATGAGCTGGGTCAGCCGCAGCGCGCCGAACACGTCGGTATCCAGCTCGGTGTGCACGTCGGCCGGGTCCACCTCGGCCAGCGGGAGGACCGGCGGCACCGCGAACGCGTTGTTCACCAGTACGTCCACCCGGCCGAAGGTCTCCACCGTGGACTGCACGAGCCGGGCCGCCGCGGCCGGGTCGGTGATGTCGGTCGGCACCACGAGCGCCTTGCCGCCGGCCTGCTCCACCTCGGCGGCCACCTCGTCCAGGACGGCGCCGCTGCGGGCGGCGAGCACCACGTCGGCGCCGGCACGGGCCGAACCCACCGCGACAGCGCGGCCGAGACCCGGTCCCACCCCGGAAACCACCACAACCTTGCCCTGCAGCATCTGCGACTCCTCGGCTCGTCCGCACCCGGCCGGCGCCTTCGTCAGGCGGCCTCGGCGACCCGACCCATGCTGGCACCGCCGGCGCACCGGGACGTCTTTGACGTTGCGCGACAACGGGACCGGGCCCACCCCGTGCGGCGGCACGTTGAAGGATGCGGCCGGTTTCGGCGGATGTGACCCTCTTTGATGGACCGCTTCGAAAGGACGCACATGATCGAAGAACGGACGCATGAGCCGTTGGTGGAACCCGCCACAATCAGGCCTGCCGACCCCCGGTACCCGGAACTGGTGGCGGGGTACAACCGCCGTTTCACCGGCCGGCCCGAGTACGTCCGGTTGGCGGGAAGCACCGCCCACGTGGCGGCGGCGGTCGACGAGGCCGTGTCCGCCGGCCGGCGGATCGCGGTGCGCAGCGGCGGCCACTGCTTCGAGGACTTCGCCACCTCCCCCGACATCGCGGTGCTGCTGGACCTGTCGCCGATGTCCGGCGTGCGCTACGACCCGCGAATGCGTGCGATCGAGGTGGAAGCCGGTGCCACCCTCGGCCAGGTCTACCCGGCGCTCTACGACTCCTGGGGCGTCACGATCCCGGGCGGCACCTGCTTCGAGGTGGGCATGGGCGGTCACGTGACCGGCGGCGGCTACGGCCACCTGTCGCGCCGGCACGGCCTGGTCGTCGACCACCTGTACGCCGTGGAGGTGGTGGTGGTGAACCCGGCCGGCCGCGCCGAGGTGGTGGTGGCCACCCGCGAGCCGGAGGACCCCCATCGGGACCTGTGGTGGGCGATGACCGGCGGCGGTGGCGGCAACTTCGGTGTGGTGACCAGGTTCTGGCTGCGCAGCCCGGACGCCGAGGGCAGCGACCCGTCCGGCCTGCTGCCCCGGGCGCCCGAGCGCATCCGGCGCCGGGACGTCACGTGGTCCTGGGACGGGATGAGCGAGGCCGCTCTGGCTCGGCTGCTGGGCAACTACT
>JAVEEO010000143.1 GCA_030840415.1 Pseudonocardiales bacterium
GACCGGCACCCCCGAGGCGTTCGTGCCCGAGTACCGCGCGCGCGTCTCGGCCGCCTACCGCAGCGACCTGGCTCCCGAGCCCCACACCCAGGAGCTGCTCGACACGATCGAGGTGCCGTACTCGATCGTGTCGAACGCGCCCGGTTGGAAGATCAGCGAGGGACTGGCGTGTGCCGGCCTGGACGCGGGCTCGGCCCGCCAGTACGTCAGCGCCTACGACCTGCAGTCCTGGAAACCCGAACCGACGGTGTACCTCGAGGCGGCGGCCGGCCTCGGCCTCCCGCCCGCCCGGTGCATCGCGGTCGAGGACAGCGACGCCGGCATCCGCGCCGCCCGGGCGGCCGGCATGCCCGTCCTGCACTACGTCCGGGACGCGGCCGTCCCCACCCATCCCTTGGCGCTGGCGCGCAGCCGCAATCACCGGCAGACCCGCTCGCTCCTCGCCGCCCTCGTCACCCAAGGAGTCGCTGTATGAACCTCCGTCTCTCCCCGCGTGCGGCACGGCAAGGTTCTGCCAGCACGCTGCGACGGCCCGGGCCACCGGCCGTCGCACCGCAACCGGCGCCGGTGCGGCCGGTCGGCGGTCATGCGGTGCTGGCCCAGCAGATTCACACCGCCCGCGGCGCCAACCCCGCCCTCGAATTCTGGTTCGACTCGCACCCGCGAATCCATGCGCCCGACGCGGCTGCCTGCGATGCGGTCGCCGGCACCCTGGGCCACTACGGTCCGTCGGCAGCCGGTTCACCGGAGCTGGCAGCCCAGCTCACCGGCATCACCACCAACCCCATCCTCATCGAGGAGTACGACGCGGTGGTGCGACAACGCGATCATGCGGATACCCCACGCACGGCTGCCAACCGGGACAGCTGCTATCGCACCCACATCGCCTCGGCCGCCGAGGCGATGCGGGCGCTGCACGGCAGTTCCGCCGGCCGCTACGGCTGGGTGTCGGCCCAGGTGTCACCGGCGCACACCTTCGACACCCGGGCCATCGTGGAGGAAGGCCTGCGGCTGGCCGCGGTGGCCCAGAACGTGATGGTCAAGGTGCCGGGATCGGCGCAGGGCTACCTCGCCATCGAGGAACTGGTGGGCAACGGCGTCTCGGTCAACGGCACCCTCAGCTTCAGCCTGGCGCAGTTCGAGGCCTTCGCGCTGGCGGTCGCCAGTGGCCGCGAAAGGCTGAGCGAATCCGAGAACGACCAGGTGCGCACCGTCGTCACCCACATGACGGGCCGGGTCGGCGATGCCGTCCGGGCCTTCAACGGACCCGCCCCGCTCGATGCCCGGTCGCTGCGGCTGGCCGAGGCGGCGCTGGGCCGGCTCGGCTCCGATCTGGTCGCCGAGATCGAACCGCGCAGCTCCATCCTGCTCTCGAGCGTGCGGGTGGATCCGGGTGCCGAGGAGGAGTGCGTGCACCTCACCGCCACCCTCGACAAGCCGGTCGCCTACACCATCAAGCCCGACACCTACGCCGCGTTGGAACTGGTCGACACCGCAAGGGTGTTCCGGCCCGACCCGGGCCTGCTCGACGAGGTGGACGCGGTGGGCGGGAACCCTACGCACGAACTGATCCGCCCGCTGTTCAACCGGAAACTGCCCGCTGCCCAGTTCTGGGCGATCCCGCAGTTCCTGCAGACCCTGGCCGAGGCGAGCTCCTCGCACCTGAAGCTGATCGGAGGTGTGCACGCGGCATGAGATTGTCACTGTGGAGCCATCCGCGTTCGCGCTCGACCGCTCTGGAACGCTACTTCCAGAACCGGGGCGACGTCACCACCTACCACGAGGTGCTGGCTGATTACTACTTCATCCATCGCCACGCCGAGCCCATCGACCACGCCCGACTCGACGGCGAGCAGGGCCTGACCTACGAGCAGGCGGCCGCGGTCCTGCTCGCGGCGCACGATCGCCCGGTGATGCACAAGGACTTTCCCTACCACGCCATCGACGAGCTGTGTGCCGACCAGCGCTGGTTGGCGGGCCACCACGCCATCCTGGTGCGCGAGCCGCGCGAGACCATCTACAGCAACCTCAAGCTGCGCGGTGAGGTCACCGCCAAGAACCTCGGCTATGCCGACCTGTGGCGGTGGTACCGCCACCTCGAGGCGGCCGGGTGCCGGCTGATGGTCCTGGACTCCGAGCGACTGAATGCCGACCCCGCCGAGGCTATCGGCGAGCTCTGCCAGTTCGCCGGCCTGCCCTTCGACGAACGGCACCTGAGCTGGTCAGCCGACATGAACGCCGACTGGGCCAAGTGGGCCGGCTGGCACGTCGACGTGGCGCAGAGCCGGGGCTTCGGACGGGCGGCAAGCGTGCCACCGGACTGGACGGTGCCCGTCGAACTCGCCGATGTGCTGGCCGAGGCGAGTGAGATCTATGCCCAGCTGCTGCAGCGAATTCCCACGAAAGTGGTATCGAGATGACCGAGAGTTCAACGCCGGCCGGCGGCACCTGCATCGTGACCGGTGCCGCGAACGGCATCGGCCGCGCGCTGGCCCACCAGTTGGCTCGCGCCGGCTACGACTTGCTGCTCGTCGATGTGGACCGCCCGGGCCTGGAGTCGCTGGTCGACGAGCTGCCCAGCGTGCCGGAGACCGT
>JAVEEO010000251.1 GCA_030840415.1 Pseudonocardiales bacterium
CGTTGCCGCACTTGGGGGACTGGATGCAGGACGGGCAACCGGTCGGGCATTCGCAGCCCGCGATGGCGCCCCGGGTCGCGTCCAGCCAGCCGGCCAGCACCGCGTGACCCCGGGCCGCGAAACCGGCGCCGCCAGGATGCCCGTCGTAGACGAACACGGTGGCGCGGCCGGTGTCGGGGTGCAGCGCGGTCGACACGCCGCCGATGTCCCACCGGTCGCAGGTGGCGAACAGCGGCAGCAGGCCGATGGCGGCGTGCTCGGCGGCGTGCAGGGCACCGGGCAGCTCCCGCTGGTCCAGCCCGGTGTCGGCGACGGTGGCCTCGTCCAGGGTGTACCAGACCGCCCGGGTGACCAGCCGCTGCAACGGCATCTCCAGCGGCGTCTGGTCCAGCAGTTCGCCGTTGAACCGGCGGCGCTGGTAGCTGACCACCTGGTGGGACACCTCGACGGTGCCGAAGCCGACGCTCACGCCGTCAAGCTGGGCGCTGCGCTCGACCGCGCGGATCGCGATGTCGGTGACCTCCTGGGCGCAGGTGGTCCACGGTGGCTCTTCGGCCCGCACCAGTGCCGCGCCGGCTTCCAGGTCCAGGTCCTCGACCACGAACGAGCTGCCCTGGTGCAGGTAGACCGCTTGGGGATGCACGGTGGCCGGCGCGGTGCCGGCATCGACGGTGCCCAGCAGCGAGCCGGACGCCGCCTCCACCACCGCGACCGGTTGCCCCGCGCCGCGCAGGTTCGCCGCCGGGCGGCTGCGGTCGGTCCAGAACCAGCCGGTCGGACGGCGGCGCAGCAGCCCCTGCTCGACCAGCGCCGCCAGCACCGGCTCGGCTGCCCGGCCGCCGAACAGCTCGACGTCGGGGCCGGTCAGGGCGAGCTCGGCGGCCGCGCAGCACAGCTGCGGCCCGAGCACGTGCGGATTGGCCGGATCGGTGACGCTGGCCTCGACCGGACGGGCGAAGATGGCCGCCGGGTTGTTGACCAGATAGGTGTCCAGCGGGTCGTCCCGGGCGATGAACACCACCAGCGCGTCCTGGCCGCGCCTGCCCGCCCGGCCGGCCTGCTGCCAGAGCGAGGCCAGCGTGCCGGGATAGCCGGCCAGTACCACCGCGTCCAGGCCGGTGATGTCCACCCCCAGCTCCAGGGCGTTGGTGGTCGCCACCCCGAGGAGCTCGCCCTCGGTCAGCGAGCGCTCCAACGCGCGGCGTTCGGCCGGCAGGTACCCGCCGCGGTAGGCCGCCACCCGGTCGGCCAGCTCGCCCGCGCCGGCCTCGGCCAGGTGCCGCTTGGCGGCCAGCGCGGTCAGCTCGGCACCGCGCCGGGACCGGACGAACACCAGGGTCCGCGCTCCGGCGATCACCAGGTCGGCCAGCAGCCGGGCGGCCTCGGCCCCGGCGGCCCGTCGCACCGGAACTGCCGGCGTGCCCGGTCCCGCCGGATTTTCGGCCGGATCGCCGGGCAGCGCCGCCGCCAGCGCCAGCGGCGGCTCCCAGAGCGCGAAGGTTCGTGAGCCGCGCGGTGACCTGTCCTGCTCGACGGTGCGCATCGGCAGCCCGACCAGGCGGGCGGCGGACTCGCCGGGAGTGGCCGAGGTGGCCGAGGCCAGCACGAAGACCGGCGCCGCCCCGTAGAACGCGCAGAGCCGGCGCAGCCGGCGCAGCACCAGTGACACGTTCGAGCCGAACACGCCCCGGTAGTGGTGGCACTCGTCGACCACCACGAAGCGCAGCCGGCGCAACAGGCTGGACCAGCGCTGGTGCTGCGGCAGCAGCGTCCGGTGCAGCAGGTCGGGGTTGGACAGCACCACGTTGGCGTGCTGGCGGATCCAGTCCCGTTCCTCGAAGGGGGTGTCGCCGTCCAGGGTGGCCGCGCGCACGCCGGCCAGGCCGAGGGCGCTCAGCGCCCGGAGCTGGTCGGCGGCCAGCGCCTTGGTGGGCGAGAGGTACAGCACCCGGGACCGGTCGGCCAGCACCGCCGACAGCATCGGCAGCTGGTAGGCCAGCGACTTGCCCGAGGCGGTTCCGGTCGCGATCACCACCGATTCACCCGCCCAGGCGTGCTCGGCCGCCTGCACCTGGTGCGGCCAGGGTGCGCTGATGCCGACCGCGGCGAGCGCGGCGGTCAGCTCCGGTGCCGCCCAGTCCGGCCAGTCGGCCGTCACCGGCGGCTGCGGCGGCACCCGCTCGACGTGGCGCAGCGGCGTCTCGCCGGGCGGGCAGCCCAGCAGCACGCTGGCCAGCAGCGGGTGGTCGGTGTCGATGGCCGTCCTCCTCATTCCCGCTCAGCCAAGCACGAGCCACTGACAGTCGAGCTCTGCTGGTTTCGAGATCTACGCCACGCTGTGGCGGCCAACTCCGGCCGGGTGCCGGGACCGAACGCCCTGTTCGTGCAACGCTGACCCCATCTGCAGAACCGGTTCAACCAGCTGCCGGCTGCGACGGGGCACGTACGAAGTTGGCCGGCAGCACGTCGCCGGGACGGAGCCTGCGCGCGGGCTGTCAAGCCGTCCCCTAGACTGCGCCGCAGCCGCACCGATGGTGAATTGCCGCTAAGCAGCTATGGCCCCGACCCCGGGCTAGCCGCTGTGCCGGGCTGTCGGGCGAAAACGTCAGCTGGTCTCGATGGCTTCTTAAGGAGTACGCGTTATGGCCTTGTCCCACCCGGCGCTTGCCGCCCAGACCAGAGAGCTTGCCGATTCGGCGTTCTCCGGGGGCGATCGGGGACTGGTTACGGTGGTCGGCCTGGTGGCCGTCGTCGCCCTGATCTTCTCGTTCGTCCTGTTTCGCGAGGTGTTGAGCGCCGACCAGGGCACGCCGAAGATGATCGAGATCGCCGAAGCGGTGCAGGAAGGTGCCCAGGCCTACCTCAAGCGCCAGTTCCGGACGCTCTCGGTCGTCGTGGTGGTCGTGTTCCTGCTGCTGTTCGTGTTGCCGGCCGATGATGCCGGCCAGCGGATCGGCCGTTCCATCTTCTTCCTGGTCGGTGCCGGATTCTCAGCGGCCATCGGCTACTTCGGCATGTGGCTGGCAACCCGGGCCAACCTGCGGGTGGCCGCGGCCGCCAACACCGCCGGTCGCGAGCGGGCCACCCGGATCGCGTTCCGCACCGGTGGCGCGGTCGGCATGGCGACGGTGGGCCTCGGCCTGCTGGGCGCGTCCATCGTGGTGCTGGTCTACACCGACAACGCCCCGCGGGTGCTGGAGGGCTTCGGCTTCGGCGCCGCGACCCTGGCGATGTTCATGCGTGTCGGTGGCGGCATCTTCACCAAGGCCGCCGACGTGGGCGCCGACCTGGTCGGCAAGGTCGAGGCGGGCATCCCCGAGGACGACCCGCGCAACGCCGCGACCATCGCCGACAACGTCGGTGACAACGTCGGCGACTGCGCCGGCATGGCCGCCGACCTGTTCGAGTCCTACGCGGTGACGCTGGTCGCCTCGCTGATCCTCGGTTCGGTCGCCTTCGGCACCAAGGGCCTGCTGTTCCCGCTGATCGTGCCCGCCATCGGCGTGGTCACCGCGATCATCGGGGTGTTCATCACCCGGTCGCGGGCCAACGAGGGCGGCCTGAAGACCATCAACCGCAGCTTCTACATCTCGGCCGGCATCTCGGTGGTGCTGTGCGCGATAGCCGCGTTCAGCTACCTGCCGAACAACTTCTCCGACCTCAAGGGCACCGGCGTCGACATCGACGGCGCCACCCCGATCAGCCAGCACTCGGGCAACCCGGCGCTGATCGCGATCATCGCGGTGATCATCGGGATCGTGCTGGCCGCCGTCATCCTCTGGCTCACCGGCATCTACACCGGCACCGAGCACAAGCCGGTTCAGGACGTCGGCAACTCCTCGCTGACCGGCGCCGCCACGGTGATCCTGGCCGGCATCTCGGTCGGCTTCGAGTCGGCTGTCTACACCGCGCTGGTGATCGCGGCGGCGGTCTTCGGGGCGTTCCTGCTGGGCGGCTCCTCGGTGTCGGTGGCCCTGTTCGCGGTGGCGCTGGCCGGCTGCGGCCTCCTGACCACCGTCGGCGTGATCGTGGCGATGGACACCTTCGGCCCGGTCTCGGACAACGCGCAGGGCATCGCCGAGATGTCCGGTGACGTCAGCCCGGCCGGCGCGCAGATCCTCACCGAGTTGGACGCGGTGGGCAACACCACCAAGGCGATCACCAAGGGCATCGCGATCGCGACCGCGGTGCTGGCAGCGACCGCGCTGTTCGGCTCCTACCAGGACGCCATCCGCCAGGCGGTCGAGGACGCCAAGGGCAGCATCGCCGGAAACACCAACTTCACCAACACCATCGTCAGCCCGAACACCCTGGTCGGCGTCATCATCGGCGCGGCGGTGGTCTTCATGTTCTCGGGCCTGGCGGTCAACGCGGTGTCCCGGGCGGCCGGCGCGGTGGTCTACGAGGTGCGCGCGCAGTTCCGCAACCACCCCGGCATCATGGACGGCACCGAGCGTCCCGAGTACGGCCGGGTGGTCGACATCTGCACCCGGGACTCGCTGCGCGAGCTGATCACCCCGGGCCTGCTCGCGGTGATGGCGCCGATCGCGGTCGGCTTCGGCCTCGGCGTCGGCCCGCTGGCCGGCTACCTCGGCGGCGCGATCGCCACCGGCACCCTGATGGCAGTGTTCCTGGCCAACTCCGGTGGCGCCTGGGACAACGCCAAGAAGCTGGTCGAGGACGGCATCCACGGCGGCAAGGGCTCCGAGGCGCACGCCGCCACCGTCATCGGCGACACCGTGGGCGACCCGTTCAAGGACACCGCGGGCCCGGCCATCAACCCGCTGATCAAGGTGATGAACCTGGTGTCGGTGCTGATCGCACCGGCCGTCGTCCAGCTCTCGATCGGCAAGGACGCCAACGCGGGCGTCCGGATCGTCATCGCCCTGATCGCGGTGGCGATCATCGTGGCGGCCATCCTGATCGCCAAGCGACGGGCCTCCAGCCTCAACGACGACCCGTCACAGGTGCCGGCGGCGGTCAGCACCGTCTGACGACACCCAGCTCAGGAAGGGCCCGGCACCGGCAACGGTGCCGGGCCCTTTCCGCGTTCGCTCGCGCGGGGATCACCGGCCGGTGCGTTGATGTTGGACAATCGCGGCGTGCAATTCTCACTGTTCGGTGCCGAAGCCGCGGATCCGCTCGTGGAGGATCTGGACGGCGTGCTGCTGGCCGGCGGCGACTGGGTCCGCACGGACGGCGACGCCGCGGCCCGGTTGTCGGTGCTGGTGGCCGAGCGCTGGCGGGCCGAGGCGCTGCGGGCCGAATTCGCCGACCGCGGCCTGGCCTCCGACACCGCCGAGGCGCCCGGCGAGTTGATCGCGGTCCGCACCGAGATCACCGCCCGGCTCGCCCCGCAGGCCCGGCGCTGGATCAGGGGAGCCACCCTGCGGCCACCGGCCGACCTGGCGCTGAGCGCGTCCGGGCTGCGGTTGTGGGCGATCGCCGGCGGGCTGACCGAGGAGGGCGGCTACCTGTTGCGGATGTCCGATCCGGACTACCCGTTGCACCGGGCGGCCGGGGCCCAGCTGGCCCGGCTGGGGGTGACCGCGGTCGAGGTGGGCGGCCGGGTCGGCACCGGCTGGCGGATCACCTCCCTCAAGCGATTGCGCCGGTTGGCTGAGCTGATCGGCGCACCGCCACCGGGCTGCGAGCGGGACTGGCCACTCGGCTGAATCAGCGCTGAGTGCGCCCCGCCACCGGTCCGCCGATTGGCCTGTCCCGCTCGGGAGGGGGCTAGATTCAGTTTCATGGACATCGGCATCCACCCCACGGTTGTCGTCATGGGTGTCGCGGGCAGTGGCAAGACCACGGTCGGGGTGATCCTGGCCAACCAGTTGGGCGTCCCGTTCGCCGACGCCGACGACTTCCACACCCCCGAGCTCAAGGCCAAGATGGCCGCGGGCCATCCGCTGACCGACGAGGACCGCTGGCCATGGCTGGCCCGGCTGGCCGACTGGCTGCGCGGTGAGCAGGAGGGGTCGGTGCTGGCCTGCTCGGCGCTGCGGCACGCCTACCGCGACGTGCTGCGGACCGCCTCGGACAAGCTGTGCTTCCTGCACCTGGCGGGCTCGGCGGACGTGGTCACCGAGCGGGTCGGCCACCGGCGCCACCACTACATGCCGGCCTCGCTGGTGGACTCGCAGTACGCCACCCTCGAGCCGCTGGGACCGGACGAGTTCGGGGTGGCCATCGACTTCACCCTGCCTCCGGAGCAGATCGTCGAGCAGTTCCTCAAGGAGGTCCAGTGAACGTCTCCGCAGCGCACCTGATCGCGGCCGGCAGTTCCGGCAGCCACGACACCCGGCTGGTCCTGGCCGCCCTGATCGGCATCGCGGTGATCATCGCCCTGATCACCTTCGCGAAGCTGAACCCGTTCCTGAGCCTGACCGTCGGCGCGCTGCTGGTCGGGGCGATCGCCGGCCTGGGCATGGACAAGACGGTGGCCAGCTTCGGCACCGGGGTCGGTGCCACCGTCGCCAGCGTCGGGACGCTGATCGCGCTCGGTGCCATCTTCGGCAAGTTGCTGGCCGACTCCGGTGGTGCCGACCAGCTCGTCGACACGATCGTGCGCCGGGCCAGCGAGCGCGGGCTGCCCTGGGCGATGGCCCTGGTCGGCATGATCATCGGGCTGCCGATGTTCTTCGAGATCGGCCTGGTGCTGCTGATGCCGGTCATCCTGCTGGTCGCGCGGCGGTCCGGGTTGCCGCTGATGCGGGTTGCCATCCCGGCGCTGGCCGGCCTGTCGGCGATGCACGGCTTCGTGCCGCCGCACCCCGGCCCGCTGGCCGCGGTCGGGGCGCTGAACGCCGACCTGGGGCTGACCCTGGGGCTGGGCGTGCTGGTGGCCGTGCCGACGGTGATCGTCGGCGGCCCGCTGTTCTCCCGGTTCGCCGCCCGCTGGGTCGACGTCCCGGTGCCCGAGCTGTTCCTGGGCGCCGAGGTCCAGGAGCAGCGGCGGCTCGAGGCCACCCGGACCGGCGCCGCCCGGACGGCGACCGCCACCGGCGCGAACCAGCCCGTCACCGGCGCGAACCAGCCGGCCACCGGCTCGACCGCGGTGGGCAGCGGCACCGGTGCGGGCTCGGTCGCGATCACCGCCGACGAGCTGTCGGGCACCCGCGAGCCGAGGCCACTGCGCCGGCCGAGCTTCGGCGTCACCCTGACCACCGTGTTGCTGCCGGTGGTGCTGATGCTGGCCAAGGCGATCGCGGACGTGGTGGACGAGAACGGCCACGGGGCCCTCAAGCGGGCGCTGGACTTCATCGGCACCCCGTTGATCGCGCTGTTGCTGGCGGTGCTGCTGGCCATCTACACCTTCGGGCTGAACCTCGGCTTCGACAAGGAGCGGCTGTCGGCCACCGTCGACCAGGCGCTGCCGCCGATCGCCGGCATCCTGCTGATCGTGGCGGCTGGCGGCGGCCTGAAGCAGGTGCTGGTCGACAGCGGATCTCCAAGATCATCGCGTCCTGGGTGGAGGGCAGTACCGTCTCGCCGTTGCTGCTGGCCTGGTTCGTGGCGGTGCTGATCCGGCTGGCGACCGGCTCGGCGACGGTTGCCACCATCACCACCGCGGGCATCCTGCAACCGGTCGCCGCGACGCTGAGCAACACCCACCTGTCGCTGCTGGTGCTGGCGATCGGTGCCGGCTCGCTGTTCTTCTCCCACGTCAACGACGCCGGGTTCTGGCTGACCAAGCAGTACTTCGGGCTGTCGGTGAGCCAGAACATCAAGTCCTGGTCGATCATGGAGACCATCCTGTCGGTGACCGGCGTGCTCATGGTGCTGGCGCTCAGCGTGGTGGTCTGAAACGCATCCCGGCAGCGGACCTGCCGGCTGGCCGGACGGCGTCCACCGGGGCCGGACGGCGTCCACCGGGGCCGGCCGGGCCCCGCGGCAACCGGGAACGGGCTGGCCGGATCGGCGTCCGAGCGGGCCGGCGGAGCGCACCAGGAAACCAGGTAGGGCAACGGTGGGGTACCGTCCGCCGCAGCACCATGCAACATGGTGGTACGAGCGATCACCGCAGGTGATCACAGACAGGAGCAGGTAGTGGCACAGGCACGCGGGAAGAGAGCGGCCACCGGCAACAAGCTGGTGATCGTGGAATCCCCGGCGAAGGCGAAGACGATCGGCGGGTACCTCGGAGCGGGATACACCGTCGAGGCCTCGATCGGCCATATCCGGGATCTGCCCCGCAACGCCGCCGACGTGCCCGCCGCCTACAAGGGCCAGCCGTGGGCCCGGCTGGGCGTCGACACCGAACACGACTTCGAGCCGCTGTACGTGGTCAGCCCGGATCGCAAGCAGCAGGTCAGCAAGCTCAAGGCGCTGGTCAAGGACGCCGACGAGGTGTTCCTGGCCACCGATGAGGACCGGGAGGGCGAGGCGATCGCCTGGCACCTGGTCCAGACCCTCAAGCCGTCGGTGCCGGTGCGCCGGATGGTGTTCCACGAGATCACCCCGGCCGCCATCGCCCGGGCGGTGGCCGAGCCCCGCGAGATCGACGCCCACCTCGTCGACGCGCAGGAGACTCGCCGGATCCTGGACCGGCTGTACGGCTACGAGGTCTCGCCGGTGCTGTGGAAGAAGGTGCTGCCGCGACTGTCGGCCGGCCGGGTGCAGTCGGTGGCCACCCGGATCGTGGTGGAGCGGGAGCGCCAGCGGATGGCCTTCCACACCGCGAACTACTGGGACATCGAGGGCACCTTCGCCCCGGCCGTCCGCAAGGACGGCGACACTGGTAATCCAGCGACCTTCACTGCTCAACTCGTGGGGCTGGACGACGAGCGGATCGCCACCGGCCGGGACTTCGACCCCGCCACCGGCCGGGCCTCGTCGGAGGTGCTGCACCTGGACGAGTCCGGCGCCCGTGGGCTGGCCGCCCGGTTGGAGAACGCCGACTTCGCCGTCACCCGGGTCGAGGAGAAGCCCTACCGGCGCCGGCCGTACGCCCCGTTCATGACTTCGACCCTGCAGCAGGAGGCCGGCCGCAAGCTGCGCTGGTCGTCCCAGGTCACCATGCGGGTGGCCCAGCGGTTGTACGAGAACGGCTACATCACCTACATGCGGACCGACTCGACAAACCTGTCAGAGACGGCGCTGACCGCCGCCCGGTCCCAGGCACGGGACCTTTACGGCGACGCCTACGTGCCGGCCGAGCCGCGGCACTACAGCCGCAAGGTCAAGAACGCCCAGGAGGCGCACGAGGCGATCCGGCCGGCCGGCGACTCCTTCCGCACGCCCGGCCAGCTGGCCTCGGCGCTGTCCTCGGACGAGTTCCGGCTCTACGAGCTGATCTGGCAGCGCACCCTGGCCTCGCAGATGTCGGACGCGGTCGGCACCACCCTGTCGATCCGG
>JAVEEO010000184.1 GCA_030840415.1 Pseudonocardiales bacterium
CGGGAGGTGTTCCGCTACCGTCGCGGTAGCCGGCACCCGCCGCCACCGACCAGCCGATCCACTACCGCAGCCGATCGGACCGCAGCCGATCCGGCACCGCAGCCGACCCGCACTCGCAAGGAGCATCCACGCCATGGCCGATCCGTCATTCGACGTCGTGAGCAAGATCGATCGCCAGGAAGCCGACAACGCCCTCAACCAGGCAGCCAAGGAACTGGGCCAGCGCTTCGACTTCCGGGGCACCAACGCCTCGATCGAGTGGTCGGGCGAACTGGGCATCACCATCAAGGCGGACACCGAGGAGCGCGCGGCTGCCGCCCTGGAGGTCTTCAAGGAGAAGTTGATCAAGCGCTCGATCTCGCTGAAATCCCTCGACGCCGGCGAGCCCCGGTCCTCGGGCAAGCAGTACGTGATCAGCGGCTCGCTCAAGCAGGGAATCGAGTCCGAGGTCGCCAAGAAGATCGCCAAGACGATCCGGGATGAGGGGCCCAAGGGCGTCCAGGCCCAAATCCAGGGCGACCAGTTGCGGGTGTCGGGCAAGAAGCGCGACGACCTGCAGGCGGTCATCGCGCTGCTCAAGGCCGGCGACTTCGGCGTGGCGCTGCAATTCGACAACTACCGGTAGCCGCCGACCGATGAAGGGCATCATCCTCGCCGGCGGTTCGGGCTCGCGGCTGCATCCGATCACCCGGGCGGTCAGCAAGCAGCTGCTGCCGGTCTATGACAAGCCGATGATCTACTACCCGCTGTCGGTGCTGATGCTGGCCGGCATCACCGAGATCCTGATCATCACCACGCCACACGACCAGGAGCAGTTCATCCGGCTGCTGGGCGACGGCTCGGACTTCGGCATCCAGCTCAGCTACGCGGTGCAGCCGGAGCCGGCGGGCCTGGCCCAGGCGTTCCTGATCGGCCGCGAGCACGTCGGCTCGGACAGCGTGGCGCTGGTCCTCGGCGACAACATCTTCTACGGTCACCTGCTCGGCCGCACCCTCACCGACGCCGCCCAGCTGACTCATGGCTGCCGGCTGTTCGGCTACCAGGTGTCGGACCCGCAGCGCTACGGCGTCGCCGAGGCCGATGCCGACGGCCGGCTGATCTCGATCGAGGAGAAGCCGGCCGTCCCCAAATCGAACCTGGCCGTCACTGGGCTGTACTTCTACGACAACGCCGTGCTGGACGCGGCGGCCCAGCTGCGGCCCTCGGCCCGTGGCGAGCTGGAGATCACCGACCTGAACAACCTCTACGTCGCCCAGGGCACCGCCGAGCTCGTCGACCTCGGCCGGGGCACCGCCTGGCTCGACACCGGCACCCACGACTCGCTGCTGGAGGCCGGCCAGTTCGTGCAGGTCCTCGAGCACCGGCAGGGCGTGCGGATCGCCTGCCTGGAGGAGATCGCGCTGGCCCGCGGCTTCATCGACGCCCACCAGGCGCTGGCCCTGGGCGAGGCGCTGGCCAAGTCCGGCTACGGGCAGTACGTCATCGAGGTGGCCCGACGGGAGCTCGACCGGAACTGACCCGGCCTCGATCTCGCCGCGGGCGACCTGCGCGGGGCTCCCTCGCGGTCTACTCCCCCGGCTGCGGGACTTCGGGTGAGGCCGGCGGCGACAACCCGGCCGCCGGGCCCGGCTCGTTGTCCGGCGCGCCGACCTCCTGCTCCACCCGGCTGGGTCCGGGCACCAGCGGCAGGCCGGCCTGCCGCCACGCCTCGACGCCCCCGATCAGGTCGGTGGCCTCCAGCCCGATCGAGCGCAGCGAGGCGGCGGCCAGGGACGAGGTGTAGCCCTCGGCGCACACCACGATCCACCGTTGACCCGGCTGCGCAGCGGGTAGCCGAGCCGCCGAACCCGGGTGCAGCCGCCATTCCAGATGGTTTCGCTCCACCACCAGGGCACCCCTGATCTCGCCGTCGCGGGCACGCTGCCAGGCCGGCCGGATGTCGACCAGGCGGGCACCCCGGGCGAGGGCCGCGCGTGCCTGGGCGACGTCGAGACGATCCAGCCCGGTCCGAGCGGCGGCCAGCAACTCCTCCACGCCGTCGAAGCCGGCCGTCGGGCCCGTCATGCCGCCGGGGTCCCGGCCAGGCCGGGGCCGAGTACCGGCTCCGGGTCCTCGGTGGGCAGGCTCGCCAGTTCGACCAGCACGCCGGCTGCGTCCACGTCGTAGAAGCTCATGCTGGTCAGGGGCGGGGAGTAGGCGTGCACGCTGACGGCGGGGGCGGCGGACAGGTTGCGGACGTCGTGGACGTAGTGCGGCCCGAAACCCACCCCGTCGCCGCTGGCCCGACGGCGCTCGATCAGCGACGAGCCGGCTCCGGCCGCCGGCCGGCCCCAGCCACTCGGCGTCACCCCGGGCTGGTAGATCGCCTCGGCCAGCTCTCCGGCGAGCACCGTGTAGGCGCCGGCCGAGCCGCCGTGGTCGTGCAGCTGGGTGCCCTGGGTGGGAAGCCAGCTGATCAGCCACAGGTCCACCCGCCGGTCCCGGTAGAGGCGCTGGTGCCAGCGGCGGGCAGGGTCGTAGGAGACCGGATACCGGCCGGCCAGTACCTCCTCAGCGGCAAATCTGGCGTATTCCAACAGTTCGACAGGGTTGAGCGGCGAGCCGGCAGGGCCGGACGGACGCCGGACGGCGTTCACGGCAGATGCTCCAGGAGTCAGCAGGGACAGGACGGGCCGCGGCAACCCCGCGGCAGCGGTCCTGGCTAACAGCTCTGGTCGAAGGAGTAGGCGCGCCGGCTGGTCCAGAAGGACACCTGCCAAAAGGGACGCGTCCGGCAGCTCGGCACGGGTCGGTGCGAGTGCGTCATGCGCCCAGTATGCCGGACGGCGAAGCGTTTTCCTAGTTAGCCCATCGGAAAGATGCCATAAGTTGTTCGAACCGCTCGAGCAGCTCGACGCAGTTGTCGCCGCCACTGAACTCGGCCAGCAGCGCCAGCTTGCCATCGGGCGCGGGCACCACGTAGCGGGCCGAACCCGCCGATACGTCGACATCGATCAGCTCGGCGACCGGACTGTCGGCATCGAGCCGGACCGACTCCACCGGCTCGTCCAGCAGGCCGATGCTGAGCACGGCACTGGCCGGGGTCAGGCCACTCATGCTGATGACTGCGGTACTGAGGACGGCCACCACGGGGGCGCCGGCCACCTCCTCAGGCACCGAACCATCGTCGGGTGTGGCCACCAGCCAGTCGCGACAGTCCAGTTCAAAGGCCGGCAACTCCACTGCGTGGAGATCGCTGTCCATAACGCCCCCTAGCTCGCGTGCAATACGCGGGAACCTCAGCACCAGGTATCGGTTGCCACGCGGTGGCAGTACCCGCGGTGCCGGGTTGTCAGACATGATTCAGGAAAGTCGGGAAGTCAATCTGCTTCAATTCGGATGACGTGCTTGCCAGAAAATACCATCCGGACGGTCTTGAAACCAGAAGTTCACGGATGGCTTTTCTGGTAAGGGTTTTCTCGGCCGGAGACGGGCAGGTCGGGCAGCCCCAGGAGCCAACCGGGCGCTCCGGGCAACCCCTTACCTATGGGGCTCGAGGGCCGTCGTCAACTCGGTCTCCAGCTGGCGATATCCGGCTAGACTTGCTGTCACCGAGGAAGCCATACTGTCCAAGAATGTCTGCAATGTAACTCGTTCTTTGTGCCAGTTGTGTTCTACTCGGCGAAATACAGCGGCAAGGTCCGGATCATTCATTTGGCCACATAACGCACCATTGTCACCAAGCTGGGCGGCGACTGCCCGAATGGTGGCGACCAGCTGGGTCAGGGCCGTGAAATCGACCTCGATGGCGGCAGCCGGACCGGGCCCAGCCTCAATAGTTGCTCCCATACCGGCCAACGCTAGACAGACCGTCGCGGTAGGTGCAGAGTTTTCCACAGCCTGGAACACCGTGAGCGAGGCCACTAGGGTCTGCGCCGCCCACTCTCTACCATGGAGGGGGCAGCATCCTGTCGCCTGCGCGCGCCGGTTTCGGTGCCTGTTCATTCTGTAGCGCTATTGGAGGCGGACAGCCGCATGTCCACAGAGGTCCAGCAGCTCGATCGGGTCGTCATCCGGATCGCCGGTGACTCCGGGGACGGCATGCAACTGACCGGCGACCGCTTCACCCAGGAAACGGCCAATTTCGGCAACGACCTGTCCAGCCAGCCGAACTTCCCGGCCGAGATCCGGGCGCCGGCCGGGACGCTGGCGGGGGTGTCGTCGTTCCAGCTGCACTTCGCCGACCACGACATCCTCACCCCCGGCGACCGCCCCGACGTCCTGGTGGCGATGAACCCGGCGGCGCTGAAGGCCAACCTCGGCGACCTGCTCAAGGGCGCCACCATCATCGTCGACACCCGTGACTTCACCGAGCGGGCGCTGGCCCGCATCGGCTGGTCGTCCAACCCGCTGACCGACGGCACCCTGGACTCGTTCACGGTGCACGCCCTCGACCTCACCCAGCTGACCCTGGACGCCCTCGCCGGCACCAGCCTGTCCCGCAAGGACGCCGGCCGGTCCAAGAACATGTACGCCCTGGGGCTGCTGTCCTGGATGTACTCCCGGCCCACCGAGGGCACCATCCAGTTCCTCCGCGAGAAGTTCGCCAAGAAGCCCGAGATCGCCGAGGCCAACATCGCCGCGTTCAAGGCGGGCTGGAACTACGGGGAGACCACCGAGGCCTTCGGGGTCTCCTACGAGATCAAGCCCGCCGCACTGGCCGCGGGCAGCTACCGCAACATCGCCGGCAACCTGGCGCTGGCCTACGGCCTGATCGCCGGCGCCCAGCTGACCAAGCTGCCGCTGTTCCTGGGCGCCTACCCGATCACGCCGGCCTCCGACATCCTGCACGAGCTGTCCAAGCACAAGCGGTTCGGCGTGACGACATTCCAGGCCGAAGACGAGATCGCCGGCATCGGAGCGGCGTTGGGCGCCTCGTTCGGTGGCGCGTTGGGCGTGACGACCTCCTCCGGCCCGGGGATTGCGCTGAAGGCCGAAACCATTGGGCTCGCGGTGTCGCTGGAGTTGCCGCTGGTCATCGTCGACGTTCAGCGTGGCGGCCCCTCCACTGGACTTCCGACCAAGACCGAGCAGTCCGACCTGCTGCTGGCGATGTTCGGACGCAACGGGGAGGCTCCGGTGCCGATCGTGGCACCGCAGTCACCGGCTGACTGCTTCAACGCCGCCTTG
>JAVEEO010000186.1 GCA_030840415.1 Pseudonocardiales bacterium
GTGGCGGCCGGGGCGGGTCGAGGACGAACAGCAGCACCAGCGCCCCGACCAGCCCGCAGAGTGCCGCCGGCACCAGCAGCGCGGCGCCCAGCCCCCAGCGGCCGGCCACCATCGGCAGCACCAGGGCGGCCAGCGCGACCCCCAGCGGCTGGGCGGTCTGGCGCAGCCCCATCGCCAGCCCGCGTTCGGATGGGGCGAACCAGCCGAGCACCATCCGTCCGCTGGCGGCATTGACCGACGCGCCCGCCGCCCCGGCAGCGGCCAGCGCGCCGCCGAGCACCGCAACCGAGTGCAGCGAGGCCGCCCACAGCAGCAACCCGGCGGCCAGCAGCAGGCCGGTGGCGATCACCAGCCGCTCACCGTGCCGGTCGGCGATGGCACCCCACAGCACCAGGGTGAGCAGCAGCCCGACGGCAGGTGCTCCGACCAGCACGCCGGCAGTGGCCAGCGAGACGTCCAGTTCGCTGCGCAACTGCGGCACCAGCATCGGCAGGCCGTACAGGAACAGGCAGGTGCTGGCCTGGGCGATCAGTCCGAAGGCCAGCATCAGCCAGCGTCGCCTGCCGATCATCGCAACGGACCACCTCCACGCCGACCGTAGCGCGGATTCCTGCTTATTGGGATAGCTATCTCACTTATCGAGACAGTGCCGTAGCCGGGCCAGAACGCGAACGGGGCCCCGGCAACAGCTGCCGGGGCCCCGCGCGGACGTGCTCGACTCAGGTGTCGAGGTTGTCGGCCACCGCCCGCAGCAGGGTCGCGACCTTGCGGCCCTCGGCCCGGTCCGGATAGTGCCCGCGGCGCAGCGAGTTGCCCACCTTGTCGAGCAGCTTGATCAGGTCCTCGACGATCGGCGTCATCTCCTCGGCCGGCCGCCGGGTGGCCTTGACCACCGACGGCATCGGATCGAGCAATCGGACCTGCAGCGCCTGGTTGCCCTTGCGACCCTGCACGATCCCGAACTCGACCCGTTGCCCGGGCTTGAGCTCGGGCACCCCCGCCGGGAGGGCGTCCTTGTGCACGAAGACGTCGGCGCCCTGGTCATCGGCAAGAAACCCGAAGCCCTTCTCGGCGTCAAACCACTTCACCTTGCCCGACGGCATGACGAACACCCCATCACTTCTGTCCACGACTGGAATAGCACTGTCAGTACCAGACTGCCAGCCCGAGAGTGCCTCGGTACAAACGACTGACGCCCGCAGGTCGTGCGGACGTCGAGGTCACAGGCTATCGCGCGCCGGGCGGCCGACGCACCGGAGATACTGGACTCATGCCCGCAGCTGCCTCTCGACCGGCCCCGGCCCTCCGGCTCGGCTTCGCGCTGTTCGTCCTCGGCCTGGTGTTCGTGGCGGTCACCGTGCTGCCGTTCCTGTTCGGCGGCGGCCACGACCGGCCACTGTGGCTCAACCTCGGCTGCCTGCTGGCGCCGGCCGGCCTGGTGCTGGCCGTGACCGCGGCGGTCCGGGCCGGCCGGGCCGACCAGCGCGCCGCCGACCGCGCGGTGCGGAGCCGGCTCAGCTGATACCGAGCCACCGCCGGGCCAGCCGGTGCACGTCCGCCGGCAGTTCCGGGGCGGTGAGCAACTTGGCGGCCAGGCTCCGGTCCCCGGTCAGCGCCCGGACGGTCTCGAGCAGGGTCAGCCCGTGCCCGGGCCGGTCCAGCACGCTCACCTCGTCGCCGGCGGCCACCTCGCCCTCGGTGAGCACCCGCAGGTAGGCCCCGGTGCGCCCGGCCCGGATGAACCGCTTGACCAGCCGGTCGACGTCCCAGTAGCTGGCGAAGGTCGAGCACGGCAGCCGGGGCACCGCGACCTGCAGGATCGCCCCGCCGATCCGCCAGCGCTCGCCGATCACCGAGTTGGTGACGTCCACCCCGCGCAGCGTCAGGTTCTCGCCCAGCGAGCCGGGGCCCAGCTGGAAGGCCAGCTCACCGGCCAGTTCGGCCTGCCACCACTCGGTGTCCTCGAGGGCATAGGCGTACACCGCCTGGTCCACCCCGCCGTGATTGCGGGTGTCGCAGATCGTGTCACCGGCCAGCCCCAGCCGGGCGATCCGCACCGGCCCGGCCGCCGGCCGCTTGTCGATGCCGGTCCGGGTCGGCTTGCGATTGGCGCGGGTGCCGGGCCGGACTGGCGGAGTGTCGCGCACCTGCGCGAGGTTGACCGCCACGAGGTAGGAGTTCGCCGCCGCCACGTCCTACACCCTAGCCACGTGGCACACTGATCATTCGGCCTGTTGCGCGCGGCAACAGTGCGGCAAGCGAGCAGGCAGCAGACCATGACGACATGCAGGACGAGTACGGGAACGGGACGCAGATGGCAGGCATAACGCCACAGAACAAGCCGTACAACCAGCCCCAGCACAGCTGGGACGATGCCTACCCCGAGCACCCGGTGAACGAGCTGCTCTCGGACAAGGCCGGCTCGCAGAGCCCGTTCGGCGACGACCTGACCTTTCCGCTGCCCGTCGAGGATCTCCACTACCACCACCCCGGTCCCGACAACCGGCCGCACCTCGCCGGCGCCTGAGCAGCCGGATCCCATCCGATGTGACCGCACAACCGCAGGCTCCGGCACGCTCCGGCGCGGCCCAGACCCTGACCGAGTGGCTGCGGAGCTGGACCGACGCCCAGCTGGTCACGCTGCTGCGCCGCCGTCCTGACCTGGCCCTGCCGGCGCCGGTCGACCTGAGCACGCTGGCCAGCCGGGCCAGCGTCCGGACCTCGATCTCACGAGCCCTGGACGGGCTGGACGCCTTCACGCTGCGCACCCTCGAGGTCCTGGTCTGCGCCGGCCCGGACGCCTCGCTGCGCTCGGTCCAGGACTGGTTCCGGCCCGAGCTGGCCGCCGACGTGGCGGCCGCGGTGGACCGGCTGGCCGAGTGGGGGCTGGTCTGGGGCGGCCCGGCACGGCTGCACCCGGTGGGCACCGTCCGGGAGGTGCTGGGCGCCTACCCGGCCGGCTTGGGACGGCGGGCGGGCGACCTGTACGCCGCTGTCAACGACATCGTGCTGGCGCCGTTGCTGCGCCGGCTGGGACTGCCGCCGGCCACCCAGCCCCGGTCCGGCAGCACGGCGGCGGCGGCGCTCGTCGACAGCCTGCCGCAGCTGCTGGCCGACTGCTCGCCGGCCGAACGCTCGATCCTGGACCGGCTGGCCGGCGGGCCGCCGATCGGGGCGCTGCGCAACGCGCTGGCCGGCCGGCAGTCCAGCGTCGAGGCCGACAACCCGGCCCGCGGCCTGGTCGAGCGGGGCCTGCTGGTGCCGGTCGACAACCACACCGTGGAGCTGCCCCGCGAGGTCGGGCTGGCACTGCGCTCGCAGCCGGCCGGCGAGGTGACGCCCCGGCCGCCGGAGATCGAGGTGACCGAGCGCGGCAGCACGGTGATCGACGGCGGCGGCTGCACGCAGGTGCTGGAGACCGTCCGGCTGGTCGAGGTGCTGCTGACCGAGGTGGCCGCCGAGCCGCCCGGGCTGCTGCGGGCCGGCGGGCTCGGGGTGCGCGAGCTGCGCCGGCTCAGCCGGGCGCTGGACATCGGCGAGCCGGTCACCGCGCTGCTGCTGGAGGTGGCCTCCGAGGCCGGCCTGCTGTCGGCCTCCACCACCGCCGACCCGGCCTACCTGCCGACCACCGAGTTCGACAGCTGGCTGCGCCACAGCACCGCCGAGCGCTGGGTACGGCTGGCCACCGGGTGGCTGTCGATGACCCGGCTGCCGTCCCTGGTCGGTGCCCGGGACGAGCGCGACAAGACCATCGCGGCGCTGTCGGCCGACCTGGAGCGGCACAGCGCGCCGGCATTGCGGCTGCAGCTGCTCGGGCTGCTCGCCGAGCTGGCGCCGGGGCAGGCGCCCGCCTCCGACGAGCAGGTGCTGGCCCGGCTGGGCTGGCAGGCACCGCGCCGGGCCTCGGCCAGCCG
>JAVEEO010000200.1 GCA_030840415.1 Pseudonocardiales bacterium
TGAGGCACTCGGTCAACCCCCGCGCGCCGATCTCGGACATCTCGTAGGACCGCATGTGCTGCTCGGCCATCCAGTCCAGGGTCTCCGGCGGCGGCCAGTAGCCGCGCAGCCCGATCTGCAGGAACCGGTCGCCGCGCACCGCCCCTGACTCGATCAGGCGGCGCATCGGCTGGCCGTGCCCGATCAGCGAGCCGAACTCGATGTCGCCGGTGTCGGCGTGCGCGTCGAAGTGGATCATCGACACCTTGCCCTGGCCGAGGTGCTGGGCGACCCCGGCGGCATCCGGCCAGGCGATGGTGTGGTCGCCGCCCAGGATCAGCGGAATGGCACCGGTGGCGGCCACCGCGTGCACCGCCACCTGCAGGTCGCGCACCGATCGTGCGGCGTCGCCGGAGAACAACTCGACGTCGCCGGCGTCGTAGACCACCAGGTCGCGCAGGCCGTCCACCCGCAGCGCCAGCGACGGGCGGCTGCCGTCGTGTGCCAGGTAGCAGCTCTGCCGGATGAACTGGGGGCCGAACCGGGTGCCCGAGCGGTGCGAGGTGCCGCCGTCGAACGGCGCGCCGAGGATCACCACGTCGGCGTCGGCGTAACTGGCGGGCTCGGCCCAGTCGCAGCGGGGCACCCCGAGAAAGGTGATGTCGGGGCCGAACTGTGCGCCGTAGCGCGCCATGCTTCCTCCAGTGGATCGACGTCATGGTCCGGGCCGGAGCCCGTCAGCGAGCGGAACTCAGTGCGCCCGGGAGCGCCGCCGGCCGGCCAACTGGCCCAGGGCCACCGCGAGTACCGCCAGTACGAACATCGCCGTTCCGATGACGTTGATCTGCACCGGGGTGCCGCGGGCGGCCGCGCCCCAGACGTACATCGGAAAGGTGATCGAGGCGTTGGATGCGTTGAAGTTGGTGACGATGTAGTCGTCGAAGGACAGCGAGAAGGCCAGCAACGCCCCGGCGGCGATGCCCGGCGCCACCAGCGGCAGGGTGATCCGGCGGAAGGTCTGCCACTCGTTGGCGTACAGGTCCGCGGCGGCCTGTTCCAGCCGCGGATCCAGCCCGGCGATCCGGGCCTTGACCGTGACCACCACGTAGCTGAGGCAGAACATGATGTGCGCGATCAGGATGGTGACCCGGCCCAGCGGGATCCCCATGCTGACGAACAGCGTCAGCAGCGACGAGCCCATCACCACCTCGGGGGTGGCCATCGGCAGGAAGATCAGCAGGTTGGACCCGGCCCGGCCGTGGAAGCGGTAGCGGGCCAGCGCGAACGCGATCATCGTCCCGAGCAGCGTGGCGACCACGGTGGCCACCACCCCGATCTTGAGGGACAGGCTCAGGGACTCACACATCCCAGGGGCCGCGCACGGGTGCAGCCAGGCGTCGAGGGAGAACCGCTGCCAGGTGTAGTTGAACCGGCCGTTGGGCTTGTTGAACGAGAACAGCACCACCACGAGGTTGGGCAGCAGCAGGTAGACCAGCGCCAGCGCCGCCACCACCCAGACGACGTTCTCGCGCAGCACCGTCCAGGCCGACCTGCGGCGCCGGGCCGGAATGGTGGCCGGTTTCGCGCCGGCCGGACGCTGCCCCACGGTCGTGGTCATCAGACCAGCTCCTCGGTGCCGGACCTGCGGACGTAGACCGAGACCAGCACCAGGATGGTCACCATCAGCGCGAAGGACAGCGCGGCGGCGGTCGGATAGTCGTTGATCCGCAGGAAGTAGCCCTCGATCACCTGGCCGATCATGGCGGTCTTCGGGTTGCCCAGCAGCTGGGAGTTGATGAAGTCCCCGGCCGCCGGGATGAAGGTCAGCAGGGTTCCGGCAACCACGCCGGGCATCGACATCGGCAGCGTGACGCGGCGGAAGGCGGTCAGCGGGGTGGCGTACAGGTCGCCGGCCGCCTCCAGCAGCCGCGGGTCCAGCCGGTCCAGGCTGGCGAACAGCGGCAGCACCATGAACGGCAGGAAGTTGTAGGTCAGCCCGGTGACCACCGCCAGCGGCGAGCTGAGCAACTGGTTGCCGTTGGTCCAGCCCAGCGCGCTGGTCAGCGAGATCAGGTGGGTGCCCCGGAAGAACCGCATCACCAGGCCGTCGGAGTTCAGGATGGTCTGCCACGCCAGCGTGCGGAGCAGGAAGCTGGTGAAGAACGGGGCGACCACCATCACCAGCAGCACCGGCTTCCACCGGCCGGCCTTCAGCGCGATCGCGTAGGCCAGCGGGTAGCCGATCAGCAGCGCCAGCAGGGTGGCCAGGAACGCGTACTCGAACGAGCGCAGGAACTGCCGGGAGAACTGCGACAGCGCATCGGTGTAGGTGGCGAAGTGGAAGGTCAGCCGGTAACCGGTCTCCAGCGTCCCGGTCTGCAGCGACTGGGACAGCAGGAAGAGCATCGGGACGACGAAGAACACCCCGAGCCACAGCAGCCCCGGCAGCAGCAGGAAGTACGGCACCCCGGCGAACCGCCGGCCCGGCCGCGCGGCAGCGGCCGGCGAGCCCGCCGGCGGACCACCGCCCAGCCCCGCCGCGCTGCTCATCCGAGCGCCTCGTCCAGTTCGATACCGGCCTCGGCGTCCTGGCCGGCGTCCAGGGCGAAGGTGTGCTCGGTCGCGAAGCTCAGGCTGACCCGGTCACCGGGACGGAAGATGGTGGCGCCGCCCCGGTTCTGCTCGAAGACCATCAGCTCCTGCTGCCACGGGGTGCGCACCAGGTACTGGGTGCTGACCCCCATGAAGCTGGCGTCGGTCACCACCGCGGCTGGGATCCGGTTGCGGCCGGCGGTGTGCCCGGCCGGATCGGCCCGGTCGGCGGCCTCGTGGACGGAGATCTTCTCGGGCCGCACCCCCACCCAGACCTCCGCGATCCCGGCGGGCAGCCGGCCGGACGGCACCGCGACCAGCCCGCCGTCGGGCAGCGCCACCGTCGCCGCGTCCGGCTGCCGCTGCGCGACGGTGGCTCGGATCAGGTTGGACTGGCCCAGGAAGTTGGCCGCGAAGGTGGTGGCCGGGAGCTCGTAGAGCTCGGCCGGCGCACCGAGCTGCTCGATCCGGCCGGCGTTCATCACCGCGATGGTGTCGGCCATCGTCATGGCCTCCTCCTGGTCGTGGGTGACGTGCACGAAGGTCAGCCCGACCTCGGTCTGGATGCGCTTGAGCTCGACCTGCATCTGCCGGCGCAGTTTCAGGTCCAGCGCGCCCAGCGGCTCGTCCAGCAGCAGCACCGCCGGCTTGTTGACGATGGCGCGGGCCAGCGCGACCCGCTGCTGCTGGCCGCCGGACAGCTGCGCGGGCTTGCGGTCGGCCAGCCCCTGCAGTTCGGTGAGTTCGAGCACCTCGGCCACCTGGGAGGCCACCGAGTCCGAGCGGCGCCGCTTCAAGCCGAAGGCGACGTTCTCCCGGACGCTCAGGTGCGGAAACAGCGCGTAGCTCTGGAACACGGTGTTGACCGGGCGGCGGTAGGGCTTGTCGTAGGTGATCTCGTGCTCGCCGATCCGGATCTCGCCGACGGTGGGCTGCTCCAGGCCGGCGATCATCCGCAGCGTGGTGGTCTTTCCGCAGCCGGACGGCCCGAGCAGCGCGAAGAAGGAACCCTGCGCAATGGTGAGGTCCAGTCCGTCCACGGCGGTGAACGGGCCGAACCGCTTGGTCAGCGAACTCAGCACGAGATCGCCGGAGGCGCTCGCCACCCCGGTCGGGCCCGTGTTGCTGGAGTCCTGGCCCCGGCGTGGTCGCACCGGCTCAGCCACCGGTGGTCAGGGCCTGGAATGCCTTGTTGTACTTGGTCTCCTCTTCCTCGGTGAGGCCACGGAAGACGTGCGCCCGGGCCAGCACCGCCTCGGACGGGAAGATCAGTGGGTTCTTGGCGACTTCCGGGTCGTCGGCCAGCAGCAGTTGCTCGGCACCCTTGACCACCGAGATGTAGTTGACGTAGTCCACCACCTGCGCCATCACCTTCGGGTCGTAGTAGTAGTCGATCAGCACCTCGGCGTTCTTCTTGTGCTTGGCCTTGTTGGGGATCACGAAGTTGTCCGACCAGATCATGTGGCCCGAGGCGGGCAGCGTGTAGCCGAGGGCGGGGTTGTCGGCCTGCAGCTGCACCACGTCGCCGGTCCAGGCCAGGCAGGCGGCGATGTCGCCGGAGGCCAGGCCCTTGCCGTACTCGTTGCCGGTGAATCCCTTGAGTTGGCCGCTGTTCTTGGCGGTCTCGATCTCCTTGATGGCCGCGTCGAAGTCGGCGTCGGTGAAGTTCGCCGGGTCCTTGCCCATGGCCAGCAGCATCATCCCTACGGTGTCGCGCATCTCGGTCAGCAGCGTGACCTTGCCCTTGAGGGTCTTGTCGGTGAGCAGCTGTTCGTAGGTCTCGATCTTGCGGCCGCCGGTCGCCTTGGGGTTGTAGCCGATGCCGGTGAAGCCGGACTGCCAGGGCAGCGAGAACTGGCGACCGGGATCGAACTCGACGTTGACCAGGGTGTCCTGCAGGTTCTTGGCGTTGGGGATGTTGGCCTTGTCCAGCTTCTGCACCCAGTTCAGCCGGATCAGCTTGGCGACCATCCAGTCGGTGGAGCACCAGACGTCGCGGCCGGTGTCGGCACCGGCGCGCAGCTGCGGCTGGACCTTGGCGAAGAACTCGTCGTTGTCGTTGTAGTCCTCGGTGTAGGTGACCTTGATGCCGGTCTGCTTGGTGAAGGCGTCCAGGGTCGGATGGGTCTTGGTCTTGTCGTCGACGTCGATGTACTCCGGCCAGTTGGACCAGCTCACCACTTTCTCGGTGTCCGAGCGGTCGGTGGCGGCCTGCGCCGTCGGGTTGGCCTTGCCGGCGGTGCCCTTGGTGCCGCAGGCGGCCAGCAGGGTGGCCAGGCCGGTCGCGCCGATGCCGGCGAGCATGCCGCGGCGGCTGACCAGGCCCCGGGCCAGGGCCGGGTCGAACTGCGGGGTCCGGTCGGAAGGGCTGCGGTCGGTCATCGAAATCTCCCTCGTCGGAACGACGCGAGGCAGAGGCAGGCGCCGGATCAGGTCATGCTAGCCACGGATGATTGCATTGTGACCACCGGCGCGACACGCAATTCCGCGACGATTCTTCGGCCCGACAACGAAATCCGGCTGGATTCGCCGCAACCGGACGTAAATCCCGGTGCCAGGTCCGCGGGCCCGAGTCCCGGGCATATTTCGGCACCCGACCCGGCCGGCCTCCGTCACCTTGCATCCTTCATTCGGATGATTTAGCGAGTCTCAGCGCCGAACTGCTTCGGATTCACTTGCTTCAACGTGTCTCATCCTGCATTATTCGTGTTATGGCAGTGACCCGGCGCCGTCCTGGCCGTCCGCAGCTGGACGACACCTCCAAGGCCATCGTCGAGCAGCTGCAGCAGGACGGCCGGCGGCCCTACGCCAGCATCGGCAAGGCGGTGGGGCTGTCCGAGGCGGCCGTCCGGCAACGGGTCCAGAAGCTGGTCGAGTCGGGCACCGTGCAGATCGTGGCGGTGGCCGATCCGCAGCAGATCGGCTTCGCCCGCCAGCTGATGATCGGGATCAATATCGAGGGGGACCTGGAAGGCGCCGCCTCGGCGCTGGCCGAGATTCCCGAGCTAGTGTACGTGGTGCTGACCGCGGGCTCGTTCGACATCCTCGCCGAGGCGGTGGTGATCGACGACGACCACCTGCTGGAGCTGATCAACGAGCGGATCCGCAAGCTGCCCGGCGTGCGCCGCACCGAAACCTTCATGTACCTGAAACTCACCAAGCAGACCTACAACTGGGGTATCGCATGACAACCAGCAGCTTCGAACCAGCCATCAGCTATGACAGCGAGCAGGCCGAGCGGCTGTCCGCCTCGGCGCGCGACCACCTGTGGATGCACTTCACCAGGCTGTCCTCCTACGCCGATTCCCCGGTGCCGATCATCCAGCGCGGCGAAGGGGCCTACGTCTACGACATCCAGGGCCGCCGCTACCTGGACGGCCTGTCCGGGCTGTTCACGGTGCAGGTCGGCCACGGCCGCCGCGAGTTGGCCGAGGCGGCCGCCCGGCAGGCCTCCGAGCTGGCCTACTTCCCGATCTGGTCCTACGCCCACCCCAAGGCGATCGAGCTGGCCGAGCGGCTGGCCGCGCACACCCCCGGCGACCTGAACCGGGTGTTCTTCACCACCGGCGGCGGCGAGGCGGTCGAGACGGCCTGGAAGCTGGCCAAGCAGTACTTCAAGCTGGTCGGCAAGCCCGAGAAGCACAAGGTGATCTCGCGCTACGTCGCCTACCACGGCACCCCGCAGGGCGCCCTGTCGATCACCGGCATCCCGGCGGCGAAGACGATGTTCGAGCCGCTGGTGCCGGGCGCGCACAAGGCTGCCAACACCAACTTCTACCGCGCGCCGGTCTACGGCGATGACCTCAAGCAGTTCGGCCAGTGGGCCGCCGACCAGATCGAGGCCGCCATCGAGATGGAGGGTCCGGAGTCGGTCGCGGCGGTGTTCCTGGAGCCGGTGCAGAACTCCGGCGGCTGCTTCCCGCCGCCGCCCGGCTACTTCCAGCGGGTCCGCGAGATCTGCGACAGGCACGACGTGCTGCTGGTCTCCGACGAGGTGATCTGCGCCTTCGGCCGGCTGGGCCCGATGTTCGGCAGCAGCAAGTTCGACTACGTCCCCGACATGATCACCTGCGCCAAGGGAATGACCTCGGGCTACTCCCCGATCGGTGCCTGCATCATCTCCGACCGGCTGGTCCAGCCGTTCCTGCAGGGCACCACCTCCTTCCCGCACGGCTACACCTTCGGCGGCCACCCGGTGTCCTCCGCGGTCGCGCTGGCCAACCTCGACGTCTTCGAGGCCGAGGGCCTCAACCAGCGGGTGCTGGACAACGAGAACGCCTTCCGCACGACGCTGGAGAAGCTGCTGGACCTGCCGATCGTGGGCGACGTCCGCGGCGACGGGTACTTCTACGGCATCGAGCTGGTCAAGGACAAGGCCACCAAGGAGACCTTCAACGACGACGAGGCGGAGCGGCTGCTGCGCGGCTACCTGTCCAAGGCGCTGTTCGAGGCCGGGCTGTACTGCCGGGCCGACGACCGGGGCGACCCGGTGATCCAGCTGGCACCGCCGCTGATCTGCGGCCAGGCCGAGTTCGACGAGATGGAGCAGATCATCCGGGCGGTGCTGATCGAAGGCGCCAACCGGATCTAGCTTCTCCGACTGCTCACGACATACGGAACGGCAGGTAGCCCCTGGCTACCTGCCGTTCCGGTTGGGCTCAGTTACGCAGGGGGTGGCTCACACGCCGTAGGGGCGATATACGCCGGCGTGGCCGGAGGGTTGGGCGGAGTACCGGCACTGGTGTCACGCGCCCACGTGGACAGATCGTTGTAGACGGTGCTCGTAATCCGCGTGCCGTGGTTGTAGGTGTAGTGGTTGTAGTAGGCGGTGGTGCTGTGCCGTCCGTACGTGTGGATGGCCGTCACGGACCAGTATGAGCCGGTCCAGTACATCACCGGAGAGCCACTCATCCGCTTGCAGGTGTCGTTGTCGTAGTAGGCCTGGTAGGTCTCGACGGCTTGGACATGGCCGTCGCTGCACCACTGGGTGTCGATCGCCTTGCCCCTCGGGTAGCCGCAGATCCTGGTGAAATCTCCGACAGCGGTCTGGTACATCCCATAATCCAGGAAGCCGGTGGTGTTTCCGACGTTGCAGTCGAGCTTGTAGGCACCATAGTCGTAGTACTCGCTCTGGCCAGAGGTCCAGCCTGTTGGCGCCCAAGACTTCACCACTCCGCAGGAGCCGTACGGTGCGTTCGTGGTCGAGCCGTTGATACCGGGCCACACCCTGATGCCCTTGGTATCGAAGTAGCCGGTAGCGACCGCGGTCTTGTCGTATACGCAGTGTCCCGCGGTTGCCACCATGTTGGCCGCGTACAGCCAACCGGTGCACCGACCGATGGGCTTGCCGTTCAGGTCGTTGCCGGGGATGGTGATCTCAACGATGGCGTTATACGGGAATGACGTGGGGCTGACCTGGACCCTGTTATCAGGGTCGCTGACGGTGGCGCCGGCCGGAGCGAGGAACACCAATGTCATGAGCACGGCGAACAATCCGCCGATCAGCGCCGACAGGGGCCGCCGTCTGCTCGAGGAATGGGTAAATCTCATAAGGCTTGCCTCTCACTCGGTGAGTGATGACCGTCGGTCTAGGACGATCTCGCCACTGTGTGACTATTCACATGACTTCCTCACCATATGCACAACCGTCACAGATTTGCACGCAAGCGTCCTCTAAGGCATCAGCCCTGAGAAGATCGACTTCTTGAATCTGCTTTTAATACAAGGAGATTCTTTGCTACGGATGCTTCAGTCGGAGCTTAGCGGGATCTTTACCCTTGTTTTGCCTGGATAAACGCTAATGAGCCGGTCAACCTCTGAACATGGTCACGGTCCTGGTCGAGAGTTGAACGCTAGTAGCCGGCGCCGGAGCGGATGTGCTCGAAGATCAGGTTGGTCTCGGTCAGCGCGACATCGGGGTTGCCGCTGAGGTTCACCACGACGAAGTTGCGCAGGTTCTCGGTGTCGCGGGCGGCCACGTGCAGCAGGAAGTCGTCGGCCCCGGCCAGGAAGAACACGTTGAGCACCTCGGGCAGTCGGGCCACCGCCGCGGCGAACTCGGCGATGTGGGTGCGGGCGTGTGACTGCATCCGGACCGCGATCATCGCCTGGATCGCCCGACCCACCGAGGCCGGGTCCACATCGGCGTGGAAGCCCCGGATCACGCCCCGCTCGCGCAGCGCCCGGACCCGACCCAGGCAGGTCGAGGGTGCCACCCCGACGAGTTCGGCCAGCGCGTTGTTCGGGATCCGGGCATCGCCGGTCAAGGCTCGCAAAATCGCCCGGTCGGTGGCGTCCAGGCCGGCCGGCTCCTCGTTCGCTCCGTCCGCCGCGACTCGGCGCGGTCGTCCGGCGGGCTGCACGCTATTCGGAGGAACGGCCGGCCGCGCGGTGCGGTCCGAACTTGTCGTGGTCATCTAGGCACTCTGACAGAATTTTGTTCACCGTACTAGCGATCCAACCCGCAAGTCCTTCATTGTCTGGGTTAGCTTTAGGTATCCGGCGGTCCTGCCTGACCCATGGCCGAACCAACCGACTCACCGGTCAGCGCGTCTCATCAGCTGTCAACGTCGATGGAAGAGGAACGTATGAAGGTCGGCATCCCCCGCGAGGTGAAGAACCACGAGTACCGGGTGGCGATCACCCCCTCCGGTGTCAACGAACTGATCCGCAACGGCCATGAGGTCTACGTCGAGGCCGAGGCCGGCGTGGGCTCCTCGATCCCGGACCAGGACTACATCGCGGCCGGCGCGCAGATCCTGCCGCACGCCGACGACGTGTGGGCCACCGGTGACCTGATCCTGAAGGTGAAGGAGCCGATCGCCGAGGAGTACGGCCGGATGCGCGCCGACCAGGTGCTGTTCACCTACCTGCACCTGGCCGCCGGACGCGACTGCACCGACGCCCTGCTCAAGGCCGGCACCACCTCGATCGCCTACGAGACCGTCCAGCTGCCCGACGGGTCGCTGCCGCTGCTGGCCCCGATGTCCGAGGTCGCCGGCCGGCTGGCACCGCAGGTCGGCTCGTACCACCTGATGCGACACGGCGGCGGCCGCGGCGTGCTGATGGGCGGCGTCCCGGGCACCTACGCCGCCAAGGTCGTCGTGATCGGGGCCGGTGTCTCGGGCCAGAACGCGGCGACCATCGCGCTCGGCATGCAGGCCGAGGTGCTGCTGCTGGACCGCAACGTCGCCCGGCTGCGCCAGATGGACGCCATCTACCGCGGCCACTGCCAGACCATCGCCTCCAACGCCTACGAGGTCGAGCGGGCGGTGCTGGACGCCGACCTGGTGATCGGCGCGGTGCTGATCCCGGGCGCCAAGGCCCCGACGCTGATCAGCAACGAGTTGGTGTCGCGGATGAAGCCCGGCTCGGTGCTGGTCGACATATCCATCGACCAGGGCGGCTGCTTCGAGGACTCCCGGCCCACCACCCACGCCGACCCGACCTACACCGTGCACGACTCGGTGTTCTACTGCGTGGCCAACATGCCCGGCGCCGTGCCGCACACCTCCACGTACGCGCTGACCAACGTCACGCTGCCCTACGCCGTGGAGCTGGCCAACCTCGGCTGGCAGGACGCGCTGCGTGCCGACCCGGCCCTGGCACTGGGCCTGAGCACCCATGCCGGCGAGCTCACCAACGCCCAGGTCGGCGAGGCACTGGGCTACGACAGCCGTGCCATCAGCGAGGTGCTGGCATAGCTGCGGCCCAGGACTACCGCGGCCTGTCCTACTGGCACGCCAGCGCCGGCGACGAGCTGGTCGCTCGGCCGTCGCTGGCCACCGCGGCGCTGGCCGACCGGACGGTCGACGTCGCGATCGTGGGGGCCGGCTACACCGGGCTGTGGAGCGCGTACTACCTCAAGCGCGCCGACCCGACGCTGCGGATCGCCGTCGTCGAGGCGGAGGTGGCCGGTTTCGGCGCGTCGGGACGCAACGGCGGCTGGTGCTCGGCGCTGTACCCGGTGTCGCTGCCCCGGCTGGCCCGCGAGCACGGCCGCGACGCCGCCGTCCGTCAGTACCGGGCGCTGCAGGCGACCGTCGCCGAGGTGGGCCGGGTGATCGCCGCCGAGGGCCTCGCCGCCGACTGGGCGGCCGGTGGCACCGTGACGCTGGCCCGCAGCCAGCCACAGCTGCGGCGCGCCGCCGAGGAGGTCGAGGAGGCTCGGGCGTTCGGCTTCGGGCCGTCCGACGTCGAACTGCTCGACGTCGAGCAGGCCACCCGGCGACTGGCCGCCAGCTCCGTCCTGGGCGGCGTCTACACCCCGCACTGCGCGGCGCTGCATCCGGCGAAGCTGGTCCGTTCGCTGGCCGGCCGGGTGGCCGGACTGGGCGTGCCGATCTACGAGCGGACCGCCGCGCTGGGCCTGGAGCCCGGCCGGCTGCGGACCGAGCACGGCGACCTGCGGGCCGAGCTGATCCTGCGGGCCACCGAGGGCTTCACTGCCCGGCTGCCGGGCCACCGGCGTCGGGTCGCGCCGGTGTACTCGCTGATGATCGCCACCGAGCCGCTGCCACAGCACAGCTGGGAGCGGATCGGCCTGGCCGCGCGGGAGACCTTCGCCGATTTCCGGCACCTGATCATCTACGGCCAGCGCAGCGCCGACGACCGGCTGCTTTTCGGCGGCCGGGGCGCTCCGTACCACTTCGGCTCCCGCATCTCCCCCGGCTACGACCGGGTGCCGGCGGTGTTCGCCGCGCTGCGGTCGGCGCTGGCCGAGCTGCTGCCGGCCGCCGCGGACGCGCCGGTCAGCCACACCTGGGGCGGGCCGCTGGGCATCAGCCGGGACTGGCACCCCTCGGTCGGGCTGGACCGTTCGACCGGACTGGGCTGGGCCGGGGGCTACGTCGGCGACGGGGTGGCGGCGTCCAACCTCGCCGGCCGGACGCTGGCCGACCTGGCACTGGGACGCGACACCGACCTGACCGGCCTGCCGTGGGTCGGCCACCGGTCCCCCGCCTGGGAGGTCGAGCCGCTGCGCTGGCTGGGTGCCAATGCCGGCCTGCAGGCAATGCGCTGGGCGGACCGGGCCGAGGCGCGTCACGGCCGGCCGTCGCGACTGGCCGGGGTCGTCAACCGGGCCCTCGGCCGCTGAGGGAGCATCGCAGGCGCGCCAGCGCCGAGGAGCGGACTCAGAACGACCGGAGGGAGCATCGGCCATGAAGCCCGGACCCGGTTCCCACCGTGAGACCATGTCGCGGTGAGCGAGGACATCAGCCGGCACGATGAGGTCGGAGCGGAACCCCGCCCGGGTAGCCGGCCGGATCGGGTACGTCCGAGCCGGATGACCGAGCGGGTCGGCGCGGACCAGGACGCGCTGAGCCGGCTGCTGGCCGACGTTCCGGTCGGGCACGTCGGCTTCGTCACCCCCGACGGCCAGCCGTTCGTGCTGCCGATCGCGATCAGCCAGGACGGCGACGGCGTGCTGCTGCACGGCTCGACCGGCTCGCGGTGGCTGCGGCTGCTGGCCACCGGGATCCCGGTGTCGCTGGCGGTGACCGGGCTGGACGGCATGCTGGTGGCCCGCTCGGCCTTCGAGTCCTCGATGCACTACCGCAGCGCGGTGCTGTTCGGCCGCTGCACCGCCCTGGACGGCGAGCGCAAGCTGGCCGCGCTGGACTCCCTGACCGACGCGCTGATCCCCGGCCGGGTCGCCGAGGTGCGCCGGCCCAGCGCGAAGGAACTGGCCGCCACCCTGGTGCTGCGGCTGGACGTGGAGGACTGGAGCCTCAAGGTGTCCGACGGCCAGCCCGACGACCTCGCCGAGGACGTGGCCGGCCCGGCCTGGGCCGGCGTCCTGCCGCTGGCCAGCCGCTACACCGAGGCGCTGGAGGCCCCGGACCTGCGTCCGGGCATCGAGGTGCCGGAATCGGTGCGCCGGCTGCTGCAGGCAGGCAACTAGCCGTCAGGCCGAGGACCGGGTGCGGTGCTCCAGGGCGATCTCGAACGGCTCGCCCTTGAGCCAGATCGCTTCGAAGGCGCAGTGCAGGCTGCTGGCCAGCGCCGGGTGCTCGACCAGGATGTTGGTCGCGGTCAGCGCGCCCGCGATCGGGTCGGTGAGCGAGAACAGCGCCCGGCAGCCGTCGGCCAGGCACAGCTTCATCGGCACCTCCTCGGCGACCCGGGCGCCCTCGCCGGCCTTGATGAACTCCAGGGTCTCGGCAACCACCTCGGGGTTGTCCAGGATGCTCGGCTCGTAGATGCAGCGGACGTCGCCGCCGTTGTCCACGATTCGGCGGGTCGCCTCCAGGCCGTCCCGGTTGCTCGGCATCGCGTACGGGGCCTTGGAGAAGGTCAGCAGCGACCGCTCGGCCTCGCGCTGCAGGTCGCGGAACCGGGCGCCGACCATCCCCGGGTCGCGCAGCACCTCGACGTAGTCCAGCGGCGCGGTTTCCTGCCGGCCGGCCGACCAGGTGTCGCGCAGGTGGGCGGCCAGGTCCACCGAGTGGGACTCCAGGCCGGCCAGTGCCTGGCGCTGGACGGCCAGCAGCCGCTCGACCGCGGCCTCGGGATCAGTGGCCGCGTACCGGGTCACCGGTCCGGGCCAGTCGCGGGCCAGGCCGCGCGAGACCAGGCTGTTGAGCACGTCGTAGATGCGCTGCCGCGGGATGCCGGCCTCGTTGGCCAGCTCGGACGCGGCGTAGCTCTCCCGCTGGATCAGGGTCAGGTAAGCCTTTGCCTCGTACCGGGTCATCCCGAGCTGGACGAGGCCGTGCACCTGCATGTTCGGATCGGCCATCCTCAAACCGTACCGAGCCGGAGCCCCGGATGCCCGAAACTCGTCGATGGTGGCGAAGCCAACAACCGACCCGGGGCTCGGCGCTAGTCGGCCGGGGCGGCGGCGGCCAGTTGCCCGCAGGCTCCGTCGATCTCCCGGCCCCGGGTGTCGCGGACGGTGACCGGCACGCCGTGGTTGCCCAGCCGGGCCACGAACTCGTCCTCGACCGGCTTGGGCGAGGCGTCCCACTTCGAACCCGGCGTCGGGTTGAGCGGGATCAGGTTGACGTGGGCCAGCCGGCCCGAGAGCAGGGTGCCGAGCAGGTCGGCACGCCACGGCTGGTCGTTGATGCCGCGGATCATGGCGTACTCGATCGAGTACCGGCGACCGGTGATCGCGGCGTAGTTGTCGGCGGCCTCGAGCACCTCCCGGACCTTCCAGCGGGTGTTCACCGGCACCAGGGTGTCGCGCAGCTCGTCGTCAGGAGCGTGCAGCGACACCGCCAGGGTGACGTTGAGGCCCTCGCCGGCGAGCTTGTCGATGGCCGGCACCAGCCCGACGGTGGAGATGGTGACCGAGCGCTGGGACAGCCCCAGGCCGCCCGGGGCCGGGTCGATCAGCCGGTGCAGCGCCGCCACCACCCGCTGGTAGTTGGCCAGCGGCTCGCCCATCCCCATGAACACCACGTTCGACAGCCGCACCGGGCCGCCGGGCAGTTCGCCCGCGGCGGCCACCCGGGCGGCCGCGACCGCCTGCTCGACGATCTCGGCGGTGGACAGGTTGCGGTTCAAACCGCCCTGGCCGGTGGCGCAGAACGGGCAGGCCATGCCGCAGCCGGCCTGGCTGGAGATGCAGACCGTGAGCCGGTCGCGGTAGCGCATCAGCACGCTCTCGACGAGGGTGCCGTCGTGCAGCCGCCACAGCGTCTTGCGGGTGGTGCCGCGGTCGGTCTCGACGTGGCGCACCTCGGTCAGCAACGGCGGCAGCAGCGCGGCACCGAGCCGGTCCCGGACGGCTACCGGCAGATCGGTCATGGTCGCCGGGTCGGCGGCCAGCCGGCCGAAGTAGTGCCGGGACAGCTGGTCGGCCCGGAACGGCTTCTCGCCGAGCTCGGACACCGCGACCCGGCGCTGATCGGGTGAGAGGTCGGCCAGGTGCCGCGGCGGCATCGCCTTGCGCGGGGCATCGAAGATCAGCGGAAGGGTGGTCATCAGGTGTTCCATTCTCCCACGGCTGCCGGGCTGGTCGGAACGGCGGCGATTCGTCCCGGACTGCGGCTCAGCCGGGCAGGAAGGCTGCCAAGAGCAGGTAGGCCACCGGCGCGCAGGGCAGCAGCGAGTCCAGCCGGTCCATCACGCCGCCGTGTCCGGGCAGCAGCTTGCCCATGTCCTTGAGCCCGAGATCACGCTTGATCATCGACTCGCCCAGGTCACCCAAGGTGGCGGTGACCACGATCGCGGCGCCGAACAGCGCCCCCTGCCACCACTGCTGGTGGAAGCAGAACACCATCATCAGCACGCCCTCGACCGCGCCGAACAGCAGCGAGCCGGCGAAGCCCTCCCAGGACTTCTTCGGCGACACGGTCGGCGCCATCGGGTGCTTGCCGATCAGCACGCCGACCGCGTACCCACCGGTGTCAGAGCAGACCACCGTCAGGATGAACAGGATGATCCGGGCGGCACCGTCGTCGGCGTGCGCCATCAGGGTGGCGAAGCCGGCCAGGAACGGGATGTAGAGCGCGACCAGATTGCCGGCCGCCACGTCGCGGAGGTACCCGCTGGCACCGTCGGCCAGCCGCCAGACCGTCACGCCCAGGACGGTCAGCAGCAAGGCGCCGACCAGGCCGTCCGGACCACGGTGCCAGGCGGCCGTCTCCATCGCCAGCATGCCGGCCAGCAGGGGCACCAACGGTGGCCGGGCCTCGACCGTGCCGATCGCGGTCACCATCTCGAACATCCCGATGGCCACCGCCACGCTGAGCAGCACCACGAAGCTGGGCCGGTAGAGCGCCAGCGTGCCGATCACCAGCAGCGCCAGGGCCACCCCCACACCGATCGCGGCCGGCAGGTTCCGGCCCGCCCTCGGCTTGCGGGGCGGCGGGGCGATCACCGGCATGCCGGGGTCGGAACTGCCGGCGTCCGGGCCGTGCGGTGGCGAGGCCGGGCCGGCGGGCTCCACGGCGTGTTCGGCCGGCGGGCTCGCTGGGTGCCGGCCATTGCCGGTGCCGGACGTGGTGGTCCCGGACGGTGCGGTGCTGGACGTGCCGGTGCCGGCTTCGGTGGGCTGGTCGGCCGGCTCCACCAGAGCCAGGCCGCCCCGGGACGACGTGCCGGAACCACCCGAGCGCAACGCCTCGACCACGCGCAGGTGCCTGGACGGTATCGGGTCGGCGGCCGGCGTCGGTGCCAGCTGGTCCGGCGCCTGGGTCTCGGCATCGGAACCGGCCCGCCGGGCCGATCGGGACGGGCGCGGCGCGGCACCCGGCGAGGCCGCCCGGGACCGGGCGATCAGCTCCGCCGCGGACAGCCCGCTGCCTCCGCCGTGCCGACCGGTCGAGGTGGGCGGCGCCGGCTCACCGGCCGGCGGTTCGTCACGATCGGTCATCAGACCTCGAGCAGCTCGGCTTCTTTGTGCTTGACCAGGTCATCCACCGATGCCACGTACTTGTCGGTCACCTTCTGCAGCTCGGCCTCGGCGCGGTGGGCGTCGTCCTCACCGACCCCGCTCTCCTTGTCCTTGACCAGCTTGCCGAAGCTGTCATTGGCATGCCGGCGCACCGCCCGGATCGAGACCTTGGCGTCCTCGCCCTTGCTCTTGGCGACCTTCACCAGCTCGCGCCGGCGCTCCTCGGTCAGCTGGGGAAAGACCACCCGGATCAGGTTGCCGTCGTTGGTGGGGTTCACGCCGAGATCGCTGTTGCGGATGGCCTTCTCGATGGCCTGCAGCTGGCTGGCGTCGTAGGGCTTGATGACCGCCATCCGGGCCTCGGGCGTGCTGATCGAGGCGAGCTGCGGAAGCGGGGTCATGGCGCCGTAGTACTCGACGGTGATCCGGGCGAAACTGCGCGCCGCAGCCCGTCCGGTCCGGAGGCTGGTCAGGTCATCGCGCAGGACGGTGACCGCCTTCTCCATCTTCTCCTCGGCTTCGAAGAGCGTCTCGTCGATCACGTCAGTCTCCTGGTTCTAGCGGGGATGGCCGGCGGAGTGGAGGTGTCAGTCCCCGGGGCCGACCAGCGTGCCGATCTTCTCGCCACGGATCACCCGTGCGATGTTGCCATCGGCAAGGTCGAACACCACGATCGGCATGCCGTTGTCCCGGCACAGGCTGAAGGCAGTGGCATCGGCGACCTGCAGCCCGCGGCTGAGCACCTCGTCGTAGCTGATGGTGTCGAACTTGACGGCGTGCGGGCTGGTTCTCGGGTCAGCGTCATAGACGCCGTCCACGCCGCTCTTGCCCATCAGCAGCACGTTGCAGCCGATCTCCAGGGCGCGTTGCGCCGCCGCGGTGTCGGTGGAGAAGTACGGCATGCCGGCGCCGGCGCCGAAGATCACGACCCGGCCCTTTTCCAGGTGCCGCTCGGCGCGACGCGGGACGTAGGGCTCGGCGACCTGCCCCATCGTGATCGCGGTCTGCACCCTGGTCGGCACGCCCGCCTTCTCCAGGAAGTCCTGCAGCGCCAGGCAGTTCATCACGGTGCCGAGCATGCCCATGTAGTCGGCGCGGTCGCGGTCCATGCCACGCTGGCTGAGCTCGGCGCCGCGGAAGAAGTTGCCGCCGCCGACCACCACGGCGACCTGGGTG
>JAVEEO010000206.1 GCA_030840415.1 Pseudonocardiales bacterium
GGCGACCAACGTCGCCGAAACGTCGCTGACCGTGCCGGGCATCAAGTACGTCGTGGATGCCGGCACCGCCCGGATCTCGCGCTACAGCCAGCGCACCAAGGTGCAGCTGCTGCCGATCGAGGCGATCTCGAAGGCTTCTGCGACCCAGCGGGCCGGCCGGTGCGGGCGGACCTCCAACGGCATCTGCATCCGGCTGTACTCGCAGTCCGACTTCGAGTCCCGGCCCGAGTTCACCGACCCGGAGATCCTGCGGACCAACCTGGCGTCGGTGATCCTGCAGATGGCCTCCCTGGACCTGGGCGCGGTCGCGGACTTCGGCTTCCTGGACCCGCCGGACGCCCGCCAGATCGCCGACGGTATCGCGTTGCTGACCGAGCTCGGTGCCCTGCGGCCGGCCGGCGCGCAGGACGGGGGCAGCCAGGGCGGCGGCGCGCCGGCCCGGCGTGGCCTGACCGAGCTGGGCCGCCGGATCGCCCAGCTGCCGGTCGATCCCCGGCTGGCCCGGATGATCCTGGAGGCCGAGCAGCGCGGCTGCGTCCGAGACGTGCTGGTGCTGGCCGCGGCGCTGTCGATCCAGGACCCCCGGGAACGGCCGGTCGAGCACCAGCAGGCGGCCGACCAGCAGCACGCCCGGTTCGCCGACCCCGCGTCGGACTTCGCCGGTTACCTCAACCTGTGGCGGCACATCCGCGAGCAGCAGGAGCAGCTGTCGTCCAACCAGTTCCGCCGGATGTGCCGGACCGAGTACCTGTCCTACCTGCGGATCCGGGAATGGCAGGACCTGGTCGGCCAGTTGCGCCAGATCGTCAAGGGAATGGGCGTCCGGATCGGCGACCAGCCGGCCGATCCCGAGCAGGTGCACCGCAGCCTGCTATCGGGACTGCTGTCCCACATCGGGCTCAAGGACACCGCTCGCCGGGACTACCTGGGCGCCCGCAACGCCCGCTTCGCGATCTTCCCCGGCTCGGGGCTGTTCAAGAAGCAGCCGACCTACCTGATGGCGGCCGAGCTGGTCGAGACGTCGCGGCTGTGGGCGCGGGTGAACGCCGTCATCCAGCCCGAGTGGGCCGAGGAGCTGGCGCCGCACCTGGTCCGGCGCAGCTACAGCGAACCGCACTGGGAGCGCAACCGGGCCGCGGTGCTGGCCTACGAGCGGGTCACCCTCTACGGGGTGCCGCTGGTGGTGGCGCGCAAGGTCAACTACGCCGCGGTCGACCCGCGGCTGTGCCGGGAACTGTTTATCCGGCACGCGCTGGTGGAGGGCGACTGGCAGACCCGGCACCACTTCTTCGCCGCCAACCGGGCGCTGGTGGCCGAGGTGCAGGACCTGGAGAACCGGGCCCGCCGGCGCGACATCCTGGTCGACGACGAGTCGGTGTTCGCCTTCTACGACCAGCGGATTCCGGACTCGGTGGTGTCCGGGCGGCACTTCGACGCCTGGTGGAAAAAGGCCCGGCGGGAGAAGCCGGACCTGCTGGACCTGTCCACCGGCCAGCTGGTCCGTCCCGGCGCGGAGGGCATCTCGGCCGAGCAGTTCCCGGACCGCTGGTCGACCGGGGACTACCAGCTGGAGCTGAGCTACCGCTTCGAACCGGGCACCGCCGCCGACGGCGTGACGGTCGGCATTCCGTTGCCGGTGCTGAACGAGGCCACCGCGGCCGGCCTGGACTGGCAGGTGCCGGGACTGCGTACCGAGCTGGTGACGGCGCTGCTGCGGACCCTGCCCAAGCCGCTGCGGCGCTCCGTGGTCCCGGTGCCCGACACCGCCGCAGCCCTGGTCGCGGCGCTGCCCGAGGACATCGGCGGCTCGGCAGCCCACCTGACCAGGGTGCTCAGTGCCGAACTGCGCGCCCTGCGCGGCGTCGACATCCCCGAGAGTGCCTGGGAACTCGACCGGCTGCCCGAGCACCTGCGCCCGACCTATCAGGTGCTCGACGAGCGGGGCGCGGTGCTCGGTGCGGGCAAGGACCTGGCCGCGTTGCAGGCGGAGTTCGCACCGGCGGTCACCGCCTCGCTGGAGAGCGTCACCGCCGACCTGGCCCGGGACCGGCTCACCGACTGGGACTTCGACGAACTGCCCCGCACGGTACGTCGCGAGGTGGCCGGCTACCCGGTGACCGGCTATCCGGCGCTGGTGGCCACCGAAGGCGCGGTCGGCACGGTTTCTGTCAAGGTGCTGGACTCGGCGGCCAAGCAACGGCACCAGATGGCGGCCGGCACCCGGCAGTTGCTGATCAACACGGTGCCCTCACCGATCAAGCAACTGATCCGCGGCCTGAGCCTGCAGCAGCGACTGACCCTGAGCCGGGCCCCGCACGGCTCCCCCGGCGCGTTGCTGGCCGACTGCGTCGCCGCCGCGGTGGACGAGCTGATGGCCGCGGCAGGCGGTCCGCGCTGGGACCGGGCCGGCTTTGTCGAGCTGCGCAGGCAGGTGGCTGCCGCGCTGCCCGCTGCCGCCGCCCGCATCGTCGCGGTGGTGGAGAAGGTGATGGCCGCGGCGCAGCAGGTGGAAACCGCGCTGGAGGCCAGCACCGCCGCCCCGCTGGCGCCGGTGGTCGCCGAGGTCCGGGCGCACTTCGACAGCCTGATCCACCCCGGCTTCGTCACCGACACCGGCGCCGCCCAGTTGCCGCAACTGCCGCGCTACCTGCAGGCGATGGCGCACCGGCTCACCGACGCGCCCGGCAACCTGGCCCGCGACCGGGACCGGCAGGCCCAGGTCCAGGTGGTGCTGGCCGACCTCGCGGAGCTGCGGGCCAAGCTCGGGGCCGACGCCGATGGGCTGGCCGGGCTGCGCTGGATGATCGAGGAGCTGCGGGTCAGCCTGTTCGCCCAGCGGCTGGGCACCGCGCATCCGGTGTCGGTGCCGCGCATCCAGGCCGCGATGGACGCGGTGGAGGAGTCCGCGGAATCAGTCGAGTTCGTCAGGTGAATCGGCGTCGGATTCGACGGCCTCGACCATCCCGTGGTAGTAGCGGCCGCGGAAGAACACCAGCGGGTCGGTGATCTCCCAGTGCACGTTCATCCGCTCGATCTCGGCAATCACCACGGTGTGGTCACCGGCCGGCGATTCGCTGCGGATGCTGCACTCCAGCCAGCCCAGCGCGTCGTGCAGCAGCGGCGCACCGTTATCGCCGACCGACCAGGACGCGTCGAGGAACCGGTCCACCGCCTTGGTGGCGAACGCGCGGCTCACCGCCTCCTGGCCGGCCGACAGGACGTTGATGGCGATGCTGCCGGCCGCGCGCAGGATCGGCCAGGTGGTGGAGGCGGTGGCCGGGCAGAACAGCACCAGCGGCGGTTGCAGCGACAGCGAGGTGAATGAGTTCATCGCCATGCCCACCGGGCCCTGCTCGGTGTGCGCGGTGATCACCGCCACCCCGGTCGGGTAGTGGCCCAGTACGTGCCGCAGCAGGTCGGCGTCCGGCCCGCGCAGTTCGGGGCGGAAGGCTGCCACCACGTCGTCGCTCATCAGGCCAGACTAGCCAGCTTCGGACGAGGCAGACTATCTCGACAGTGCCCGCTGTCGGCCGTCGGGCGATGTCTAGGGTGGTGGCCGCGGGCGCCGTCCGCACCTCGACCCGAAGTGGAAATCGATGGAACTGACCGACCTGATCCGCAACCGGCGCAGCGCCGCTCCGGTCACCGACGCCGCACCCACCGACGAGCAGCTGTACGACTACCTGGCACTGGCCGCGCACAGTCCCGACCATGCCGGCCTGCGCCCGTGGCGGCTGGTGCCGGTGCGCGGCAGCGACCGGGATCGGCTCGGGGCGGCACTGGTGGCCGGCTTCGGCGACCGGCCGGGAACCCCCGAAGCAGCCAAGACGGCGGCCAAGGCACTGCGCGCGCCGCTGCTGCTCAGCATCGTGGCCTGCCCGGTCGAGCATCCCAAGGTGCCGGCCTGGGAGCAGTTGGCTGCCACCGCGGCCCTGGTCACTACCCTGCAGCTGGTGCTGTTCGACGCCGGCTGGACCGCGATGTGGCGCACCGGACCGGCCGTCGACCTGCCCGCGGTGCGCCAGTTGCTCGGGGTCGGCGCCACCGAGCAACTGCTGGGCTGGCTCTATGTCGGCGGCCGGGTGCCGGCCGGACCCGACAGCCGGCCGGACCCGGACGTGCGCGGCAAGATCTCGACCCTGCCCTGAGCTGCGCTGCCCTGAGCTGCGCTGCCCTGAGCTGCGTTGCCCTGAGCTGCGCTCCCCTGCGCTGTCCTGACCTTCGCGGCCCTGACTTGCGCTGCCCTGAGCTGCGCTGCCCCGAGCTGTCCTGACCTTTCCGTCAGCCCCGGGCGATACGGTGTGGAGCACGAGTAGCGACAAAGGAGTCGAGGACGATGGCGCACTACCGCAGCGTCGGGGCTGTTCCGCACAAGCGGCACACCCAGCACCGCGATCCGGACGGCAACCTGTACTTCGAGGAGCTGATGGGCGAGGAGGGCTTTTCCTCCGACTCCTCGCTGCTCTACCACCGCAACATCCCGTCGGCGATCACCGAGGCGCACGAGTGGCAGTTGCCCGACCAGTCCCGGATCGCCAACCGCCCGCTGCTGCCCCGGCACCTGGTGCTGCCGTCGCTGTTCGACGACGAGGCCGCCGCCGGCATCGACGCGGTGACCGGCCGGCGGCTGGTGCTGGCCAACGCCGACGTCCGGATCAGCTACGTGCTGGCGGGCACGGCCTCGCCGTTCTACCGCAACGCGGTGGGCGACGAGTGCGTGTTCGTCCAGGCCGGCACCGCACGGGTCGAGACGGTGTTCGGGGCGCTGGAGGTCGGCCCCGGCGACTACCTCATCATGCCGCGGGCCACCACCCACCGCTGGTTGCCCACCGGCGAGGCGCCGCTGCGGCTGTACTGCATCGAGGCCAACTCCCACATCACGCCACCCAAGCGCTACCTGTCCCGGTTCGGCCAGCTGCTCGAACATACCCCGTACTGCGAGCGCGACCTGCGCGGCCCGACCGAGACGCTGGCCGGTGAGGGCAGTGACGTGCCGGTCTACATCAAGCACCGCGACCCGACCCTGCCCGGCGGCATCGGCGGCACCGTGCATGTCAGTGCCCACCATCCGCTGGACGTCGTCGGCTGGGACGGCTGCCTGTATCCCTACGCCTTCAACGTGGCCGACTTCGAGCCGATCACCGGCCGGGTGCACCAGCCGCCGCCGGTACACCAGGTCTTCGAGGGTGACAACTTCGTGATCTGCAACTTCGTACCCCGCAAGGTCGACTACCACCCGCTGTCGATCCCGGTGCCCTACTACCACTCCAACGTCGACTCCGACGAGGTGATGTTCTACGTCGCCGGCGACTACGAGGCCCGCAAGGGATCGGGCATCGGTCCCGGCTCGATCTCGCTGCATCCCGGTGGCCATTCGCACGGCCCGCAACCCGGCGCGTACGAGCGCAGCATCGGCGCGCAGGCATTCGACGAGTTGGCGGTGATGGTGGACACCTTCCGGCCGCTGGAACTGGGCGAGGGCGGCCGGGCGTCCGACGACGGCCGCTACGCCTGGAGCTGGTCCGGCGGTCCGGGCCGAGCGCTGTGAGCGCTGTGAGCGCTGCGAGCGTTCCGCCTTTGTTCGCCGGCCTGTTCGACGACGCCGCGCTGTTCCCGCCGGGCAACGCGTCGATGCCGGACGCGGTCCGCGGCCATGCCGGCTACCGGCAGGAGTGGTACGCCGACCTGGTGGCCAGGTTCGTCTGCCCGGCCGGCCGGCTGGCCGAGTTGGACGGCGCGCTGGCCGAAGCCGGCGGCCCGGCGGCCGGGGTGGCACCCGAGTTCGAGGTTTCGCTGACAGTGCCGGACGGGCCGGCCGGCCTGGCTGACGCGCTGGCCGCCGCCGAGGATCGGTCCCTGCTGCGGATCGGTGCCGTCGAGCTGCCGGTCGGTCCCGCCGAGCTGCCCGGGGTGCTGGATGGCCTGGCCGAGGTCGCCGACCGGGGCATTGCCGTCTACGCCGAGGTTCCGGTCGGCGAAGTGACCGCCGAGCTGGCCGCGGCGCTGCACGCGGCGGGTCTCGGCCTCAAGCTGCGCACCG
>JAVEEO010000225.1 GCA_030840415.1 Pseudonocardiales bacterium
GAGCCGCGGCTCGGCCCGGCCCGTCCGGGCGACCCGGCGATGGTGGTGGCCGACACCGCGCACATCAGCACGACCCTGGACTGGCGTCCCCGGCACGACCTGCGCGAGATGGTGCGCAGCGCCTGGCAGGCTCGGCAGCCGCGTCCACTCAGCTCGACCAAGAGCTGACCCGGCACTCTTTCCAGCACCAAGGACCTCGCTGATGAACGACACCGCCCTCCTGCCGCAGCAGGCCTCGGCCCGGACCCGGTTCGAACACGCCCGCTCGCGGCTGGCGGGCGCGCAGAAGTCGACCGCCTCGGTGCCGGCCTACCTGCGCTTCGTCAACCGCAAGGCCGGCGGCCTGCTTGCGGCGCTGGCCTACGCCCTGCGGCTGACCCCGACCCAGGTCACGGTGCTGAGCTCGGCGGTCTCGTTCTGCGGCATCGCCGTGCTGGTGCTGCACCCGGCCACCGTGGCCGCCGGCATCGCGGTGTCGCTGCTGCTGTTGCTGGGCTACGCCCTCGACTCGGCCGACGGCCAACTCGCCCGGGTGCGCGGCGGCGGCAGCCGGGCCGGCGAGTGGCTCGACCACGTCGCCGACGTCGCCAAGATCAGCTCGCTGCACAGCGCGGTGGCGATCGCGGTGCTGCGCTACTTCGAACTCGACTCCGCCCTGTACCTGGCCGTGCCGGTGATCTTCCTGGTGGCCAACGTGACCCAGTTCTTCGGCATGATGCTGCGGGACAAGCTCACCGTGACCGATCCGGCCCACCGCGGCCCGGCCGGTTCGTCCTCGCTGCTGGTCGCCCTGATCCTGCTGCCGCTGGATCACGGCACCCTGGCCCTGGCGTTCCTGGTGCTCGGCGTGCACACCCTCTTCCTCTGGTGCTACGGGTTCCTGGCGCTGGCCACCGTGGTGTTCGCGGCGCGCTCGCTGACCAAGGCCTACCGGGGACTGCTCGAGACTGGAACAGCCCCAGCGCCGGCCGGCTCAGCACGGCGGCCATGACGGCGGCCGGCACCGCCCGGCCGGCCACCGGTCACCTGGCCGGGGTGGCCCGCGGCGGCAGCTTCGCGGTGCTCGGCACCGGCGCCGGGTCGGTGTTCGGGTTCGTCCTGACCCTGGTCATCACCCATGGCCTGACCACCACCACCGCCGGCCAGTTCTTCAGCGCCACCGCGATCTTCATCGTGCTGCAGACCTTCCTGTCCTTCGGGGTGGGGGCCGGGCTGGTGCGGTTCGTGCCCCGGTTCCAGGCGCTGGACCGGCAGGCCGACGTCCCCGCGCTGCTGATGGTGGCCTTCGTCCCGGTGATCGTGCTGGGCATCGTGGGCAGCCTCGCCCTGTGGCTGGCGGCCCCGCTGCTGGCGGCCCGGATCGGCCACGACCAGGCCGACGCGGCGCTGCACAGCATCCGGATCCTGGCGCTGCTGTTCCTGCCCGGCGTGGTCGAGGTGGGCATCGTCGAGTCCACCCGGGCCTTCGGCAGCGTCCGCAACTACGTGCTGCTGCAGCAACTGGGGATCCCGGCCGCCCGGCCGGTGCTGGTGGGCATCGCGATCGCCGCCGACGCCCCGCTGTGGGTGGTGGTGCTGGCCTGGCTGATCCCGCTGCTGCTGGCCCTGGTGCTGGCGGCGCTGCTGCTGGCCCGCCGGCTGCGGCAACTGTTCGGGCGCAGCCTGGCCTGGCCGCAGCCGACCGTGCCGGTGCGCGACATCGCCGCCGAGTACTGGCGCTTCACCGGCGCGCGCGGGCTGGCTGGCGTGATGGAGATCCTGCTGAACTGGCTGGACGTGCTGCTGGTGGCGGCCCTGGCCTCGCCGGCCCAGGCGGCCATCTACGCCGCCGCCAGCCGGTTCATCACCTCGGGAACGCTGGTGCTGCAGGCCCTGCGGGTGGCCATCGCCGGCGACATCAGCGCCGCGCTGGCCCGGCGCGACACCGAGCGGGTCAGCCAGATCTACTCGACCGCCTCGCAGTGGGTGGTGCTGAGCTCGTGGCCGCTGTACCTGGTGATGGCGGTGTTCGCGCCCACCGTGCTGCGGGTCTTCGGGCCGTCCTACCCGGCCGGCGCGCACGCGATGACCGTGCTGTGCCTGGCGATGCTGGTCAACCTGGCCGCCGGCAACGTCGGCACCGTGCTGCTGATGGGCGGGCGCAGCAGCTGGGTGCTGATGGACAAGGCCGCAAGCCTGGCGATCAACGTGTCCGTCAACCTGGCGCTGGTGCCGCACTTCGGCATCACGGGGGCCGCGGTGGCCTGGGCGGCCACCATCGTCCTGGACAGCGTGCTGGCCTTCGGCCAGGTCCGCTGGGGAATGCGGATCGGCGGCAGCCTGCGGGGGCTGGTGCTGGCCGGCCTGCTGGCGGCGGCCTGCTTCGGCCTGGTGCCGGTGGCGGTGCGGCTGCTGGCAGGGAGTTCACTGGTCTCGATGTCGGTCGCGATTGCCCTTTCGCTGGTCCTCTACCTACCGATGGTGTGGTTGCGCCGCGACACCCTCGGCGTTCGGATCCTGCTCGACGCGCTGTCGCGCCGCTCCCGGCCCTGACCGCCTCGCCGGGGCCCGGCGGGGCGGTGGGCGGGCGGCATCCGAAGGCTGCCGGCGAAAGTAACCTAAACTTGACAGACGTCCGAGTAGCAGCTGTGAGGGGATCGCGTGAGCACCAGATCAGATCGGCACGTCCGGTGACCGGCACGGCTCCCCAGGTCGCGCCGCCCTCGGCCGCCGGGCAGTCGGTCGTCACCGTCGGGCAGTTCCTCACCATCCTGCGGCGCCAACTCGGCTTGCTGCTGCTGATGATGCTGCTGGGCGTGCTGGCGGCCGGCTTGCTGCTGCTGAACACCGCCAAGACCTACCAGGCGACCGCCGTCGTCGACATCTCGCCGACCTCCGGTGCCGCCGCGTCCACGGTCAGCACGATCACCGAGTCGCGGATCGTGACCTCGACCTCGGTGGCCTCCGAGGCCCGGCAGACGCTGGCCTTCCCCGGCACGCCCACCGAGCTCGCCCGCCAGGTCACCGTCAGCTCGCCGCTGGCCAGCCAGGTTCTCAACATCACCTTCGCCGCCGGCACCGCCCAGGGTGCCGCCGACGGTGCGAACGCCTTCGCCAACGCCTACCTCGACTACCGGACCCTGATCGCGCAGAAGGACATCACGCTGCGGATCGGCCGGATTCAGTCCCAGGTCGCCGACCTGCAGCGGAGCCTGGCGACCCTCAAGACGGGCCAGAACGACACCCAGCGCGGGCTGTTGCAGAACCAGATCCAGCAGCTGCAGAACCAGCTGAACACCTACCAGACCTCGGTGGTCACCCCCGGCCAGGTGGCCGGCGCGGCGGTGGCCCCCGGCTCGCCCAGCTCGCCCAGACCGCCGCTGTACCTGGCCGGTGGCCTGCTGATCGGCTTGCTGGTGGGCATCGTGCTGGCCGTGATGCGCGACCGCCGCGACGACCGGGTGCGCACCGCGAGCGAGCTGGAGCACAACCTGGGCGCACCGGTGATCATCGAATCCCCCACCTCCGAGGGCGACTCCCGGCCCGCGGCGATCACGGCCGCCCGCAGCGCGGAGGCCGACGCCTACCGCACCCTCGGCACCGCCGTCACCGCGCACCGGCCGGGCAGCCGGATCGTGCTGCTGTGCGGCACCGGCGAGGACGGCGACAGCCTGGCACCGGTGAACCTGGCAGCCACCTTCGCGATGCAGGGCCTTTCTACCGTGCTCGCCGGCCCGCAGCAGGCCGTGCAGCCGGCTCTCGACCTGCTCGGCGCGTCCGGCCAGCCGGCCGGCTGGGGCACCCGCCTGGTGGACCAGTCCGCCGCGACCGAGGTGCCCGGGCTGCGGGTGCTGTCGCTGGGCGACGAGGTCTCGCTCGGAGCGACCCTGCGGACCTACGGCGACAGCCTGGCCGACGTCCTGGACACCGCCGACGTCATCGTGCTGGACGGCATGAACGTCGAACTGGCCAGCAGCTCCGTCCGGCTCGGCCAGCTCGCCGATGAGGCGGTGGTGGTGGCCTACCGCAACCGCTCCACCCACACCGCCATCGAGCGGCTGGGACGCCAGCTGGCCCAGGTCGGGGTGCCGGTGCTGGGCGGGGTGCTGCTCGGCCGCCGCGGCGGCCTGCGCGGCAAGCTGAACCGCGGCGGCGAGAACCCGCCGCGGCGGGCGGCGGCCGGCCCCAGTCACCGGGAGGCCACCAGGAGCGCCCAGGCCGCCGGCCCGCAGACCGGGAACTTGCCGGGCACCGGGACGGCGCAGCAGGACGATCCGGCATTCGACGCGGCCGGCGACAGCTCGTCGGCCGGCGGTCCCCGGATCGGCCAACCGACCGTGGTCGGCAGCCGGCCGTCCGGCTCGTCCCGGAAGAGCTGAGCCGACCGGATGCGGGTACTGCTGGCCTGCTCCACCGGCGGCCACCTCGGCCAGCTCGAGGCGCTGCGGCCATGGTGGTCCGAGCACGAGCGGCACTGGATCACCTTCGACAAGCCCGATGCCCGCTCGATGTTGGCCGGCGAGGCGATCACCTGGGCCTATCACCCGACCACCCGCAACATCCCGAACCTGATCCGCAACCTCGGGGTGGCCTGGAAGGCGCTGCGCGCGTTCCGGCCCGAGGTGGTGGTCTCCACCGGGGCGGCGGTCGCGGTGCCGGTCTTCTACCTCGCGCGGCTGATGGGCATCCGGACCGTCTACGTCGAGGTCTATGACCGCATCGACAGCGCCACCCTGACCGGACGGCTGGTCCGGCCGGTGTCGGACCTGTTCCTGGTGCTGTGGGACGAGCAGCTGAAGCTCTATCCGCACGCCGTGCTGATCGGCCAGCTGCTATGTGTGAGCATCGCAGCGAGCGCAGCGAGCGAGGAGCGGAGCGAATGGCCAGCCCGGTGAGCATCGCAGCGAGCGAGGAGCGGAGCGAATGGACAACCCGGTGACCGCGCCGCTGACCGGGGTGGTCACCGTCGGCACCGACCACCACCGCTTCGACCGGCTGATGGACTGGCTCGAGCACTGGAACACCGACCGTCCCGGTGTGGTGCGCTGGACCGTGCAGCATGGTTCGAGCCGGCCGCTGGCCGGCGCCGAGAACGTCGGCCTGCTGCCGCGCGACGGCCTGCTCGAGTTGCTGCGCGGGGCGGATCTGGTCCTCACCCAGGGCGGCCCGGGCGGCATCATGGACAGCCGCGCCTGCGGCACCGTCCCGATCGTGGTGCCCCGGCTGGCCCGGCTGGACGAGGTGGTCGACGACCACCAGGTGGCCTTCGCCCGGCAGCTGGCCCGCGGCGGGCTGGTGCTGGTGGCCGAGTCCGAGAGCGACCTGCACGCCGCACTCGATCGGGCGGTGTCCGATCCGGCCGCGCTGGTGGTCGGCGAGAGCACCAGCGACGTGAGCCAGACGGTGGCCCGGTTCGCCGACCTGGTGGATCAGCTGCTGGCCCGCAAGCCGGCCCGGGCCGGATTCCGCCGCCCGGCGCGCTCAGCCCGCTAGCCCTCGCTCAGGCCACCGGCTCGGCAGCCCGGGCCCGCAGTGCCGGGCGTACCGGTGGCAGCCGGCCGCCGGCCGCCTCGACCTCGCCCCGCCGGGTCCGCAGCGCCAGGGCTGCCGCGGCCATCGCGACGGTGAGCTGGATTCCGTCGTAGCCGTAGTAGAAGAAGGTCGCGAAGGCGACGAACAGCGTCGCGTGCACCCACAGGTCGGCCTGCTTGCGGGCCTTCCAGCTCTGCAGCACGACGACGCCGAAGA
>JAVEEO010000258.1 GCA_030840415.1 Pseudonocardiales bacterium
CGCTGGCCTGCGGTGGCGCTGTCGGCGCCGCCGAGCGCGTCCAGGTAGGCCTGGGCCGCCAGTTGCTCGGCGGGCACCTTCTTCGGATGCCCGCAGCCGGACAGGGCCGCGGTCGCGAGCATCGCCGCGAGCGGCAGTGCCAGCCACCGCCGGACGGCACGGGCGGTTGGGGACATGCCCCGATTCAACCAAAGGCCGCCGACAGACGTTCCGTGGCGGCTGCGACCGACGGCCGGCCACTCGAAGCCCTACCGAAAGCGGCCCCCGAGCCCGGCCGACTACGGTAGCCAGGTGACAGGGATCGGGGCCGCCAGCGTCGTGGCGCTGGCCGGGGTCGCCGCCGGAACCATGAACACCGTGGTCGGATCCGGCACGCTGATCACCTTCCCGGTCCTGTTGTCGCTGGGCGTGCCGCCGGTGACCGCCAACGTCAGCAACACCATCGGGCTGGTACCCGGCACGTTCAGCGGTGCCTGGGGCTACCGCCGGGAGCTGGCCGGTCAGCGCGACCGGTTGCTGCGGCTGGGCTCGGCGTCGCTGATCGGCGGCATCGCGGGCGCCCTGCTGCTGCTGGTGCTGCCGGCCGGGGTGTTCCGGGCCGTGGTGCCGGTGCTGATCCTGCTGGCGGTGGCGCTGGTGATCGCCCAGCCCCGGCTGTCGCGGCGCTTCGTGGGGCAGGCCCACCACACCTCGCACGGCCGGCACCCGGCCTTGCTGTGGGCGCTGGTGCTGCTGACGGGCGTGTACGGCGGGTACTTCGGAGCGGCCCAGGGCGTGTTGCTGGTCGCGATCATGGGCGCCCTGCTGGACAGCAACCTTCAGCGCGTCAACGGCCTGAAGAACGTGCTGTCGGGCGTGGTGAACGCGGTCGCGGGGTTGCTGTTCGTGCTGCTGTCGGATCCGAACTGGGTCTACGTGGCGCTGATCGCGATCGGTTCCACGATCGGCGGCCAGCTCGGCGCGGTGGTCGGACGCCGGCTGTCGCCGGTCGTGCTGCGGGCCGTGATCGTGGTGGTCGGGCTGGCCGCGCTGACCAAGTTCCTGTTCTTCAGCTGAACCGGGCCGGCGCGAGGCTCGGTCAGTCGGCCGGGACCGCCGCCGGTTCCTCCGCCGGGGCCGGCCGGCCCATCGACTGCTGCAGGATCTGGGCGACGTCGAGCACCTGGACGTGCTCGGCGGCCGAGCCGTCGGCTTTCTTGCTGGTCACGGCGTCGGACAGCATCACCATGCAGAACGGGCAGGCGGTCGAGATCAGGTCCGGGTTCAGGCCGAGCGCCTCGTCGGTGCGCTCGACGTTGATCCGCTTGCCGATCTTCTCCTCCATCCAGAACCGCGCGCCACCGGCGCCGCAGCAGAAGCCGCGGTCCTTGCACCGGTGCATCTCCTGCGAGCGCAGCTGCGGGATCGCGCCGAGCACCTCGCGCGGCGGGGTGTAGACCTTGTTGTGCCGCCCGAGGTAGCACGGGTCGTGGTAGGTCACCTTCTTGTCGACCGGCTCGACCGGGGTGAGCCGGCCGTCGGCGACCAGGGTGCCCAGCAACTGGGTGTGGTGCACCACTTCGTACTCGCCGCCGATCTGCGGGTACTCGTTGGCGATGGTGTTGAAGCAGTGCGGGCAGGTGGCCACGATCTTCAGCGGCCGGCCGTCCGGCTTGATCGAGTTGAGCTTCTCCACGTTCTCCGCGCCCAGCATCTGGAACACGAACTCGTTGCCCAGCCGGCGGGCCGAGTCGCCGGTGCAGGTCTCGTTCGAACCGAGGATGGCGAACTCGACCCCGGCCACGTTCAGCAGTTCGGCGAAGGCCTTGGTGACCTTTTTGGACCGGTCCTCCAACGCACCGGCGCAACCGACCCAGAACAGGTACTCGACGTCGTCGGGCAACGTCTCACCGGGCGACACCCGGCGCACGTCGAAGCCCAGTCCCTCGGTCCACTCCTCGCGGTTCTTGGCCGGCAGGCCCCACGGGTTGCCCTTGTTCTCCAGGTTGCGCAGCATGCTGCCGGCCTCGGACGGGAACGAGGACTCGATCAGCACCTGGTAGCGGCGCATGTCGACGATGTGGTCGATGTGCTCGATGTCCACCGGGCACTGCTCGACGCAGGCGCCACAGGTGGTGCAGGACCACAGCACGTCCGGATCGATCACGCCGTGCGAGGCGAGGTCGCCGACCAGCGGCCGCTGGTACTGCGCCGGGTTGGTGCCCAGCACCCGGCCGAAGCCGGACTCGGGCACCCCGTGCGGATGCGCCTGACCGTCCGCTCCGGCCTCACCGGTGTCGCCGGCGGTGGTGGTGCCACCGTCCGGCACCGCCTTGCCGCCGATCAGGTAGGGCGCCTTGGCGAACAGGTGGTCGCGCAGGTCCATGATCACCAGCTTGGGTGACAGCGGCTTGCCGGTGTTCCAGGCCGGGCACTGGGACTGGCAGCGCCCGCACTCGGTGCAGGTCGCGAAGTCCAGGTAGGCCTTCCAGCTGAAGTCCTCGATCTTGCCCTTGCCGAAGACGGTGTCCTCGGACAGGTTCTCCACGTCCATGAAGTCGATGGTCGCGCCCTGCGCGTCGGCGACCGGTGGCAGCGCGCCAAGCGCCTTAGGCAGCCGCTTGAAGTAGACGTTGATCGGGGCGGTGGCGATGTGCAGGTGCTTGGAGTAGGTGACGATGATCAGGAACACCAGCACCACCGCTACCTGGGCCAGCAGGAAGGTGGTTGCCAGGCCGGTGTTGTAGGCACCCGTGCCCAGCGCCTTGGCCACCAGGTACGAGGCAAAGGTCCACTTGGACTCGCCGAACGGGAACTGCCCGGCGTTCATCTGCGCGCCCCGCAGCAACAGCAGCGTCACGATGACCAGCGTGATCATGCCCAGGATCACCCAGGCCGGGCCGGTGTGCGAGCCGTAGAAGCGGGAGTCGCGCTGCTTGCGCTGCGGGGCGTTGCGCAGCCGCAGCACCGCAAAGGTCGCCAGGCCCACCAGCACCGCGACTGCCATCAGGTCTTCGAGGAAGCCGAGCGCCTGCCACTTGCCGATCAGCGGGATGTGGAAGTCGCGGTTGACCAGCAGCGCCCCGTAGGCCTCGAGGATGGTCAGGTTCAGGATGACGAAGCCCCAGAACGTCAGGAAGTGCGCCAGCCCGGGGACCGACCACTTGAGCAGCCTGGTCTGGCCCAGCACCTCTTCGGCGTCGTTGGCGACCCGGCCGGCGGCGTTCTTGCCCCGTCCCGGCGCGGCCGTGCCGGAGCGGATCAGCCGGACCAACCAGAGCACGCGCCAGCCTGCTACCGCCGCGGTGGCCGCGGTCATCAGCAGGGTCAGGATGATGCGCAGTGCCACTGCGGCCTCCAGCGTCGGTCGGCATTGCATAGGGCGGTACCGGGCAAGGATACCCAGGGTTACCAGCGGGTAACCAAAGTCGGCGACCGGCGACTAGATCACATCACCGGAGCCGGCGGCGCGCTGAGGAGGAGCCTGGGCGCGCGTGATCAAGCGCCGACGGCGATTTCCGGCGCCGGTCAGTCCGTGGACGGCTGCGGTTGCGCTCGCTCCGCCCCGCTGGGCCCGTCCGCATCCGACAGGTGCTGCCGGATGTCGCGGACCGGATGGGCCAGCATGAAGACCAGCACCCCGACCAGGGTCACGGCCAGCATGACCAGCAGGGTGATCCAGTCCAGGTTGAAGTAGCCGCGCGGGCTGGTGAGCCCGGTGGGTAGCACCACGTTGAGCAGCATCAGCCCCAGGTAGGCCGCGGCGACGAGGGTGACCGGCCAGGCCCAGCGGCCGAGGCGGAACTGACCCTCCGGAACCCAGCCACGGCGGCGGGCCACGATCGCGGCGATAACGGTGAGCAGGAACGACAGGTAGATGCCGCTGACTCCGAAGGACACCAGCGATACCAGCGCGTTCGTGTTGGCCGGATAGGTGACGAAGCCGAACTTAACGTCATGGTTGGGCGAGGCGAAGACGAGCAGCACGAACAGCGTCGACACCACGGACCCCGCGATCAGGGCGTTCACCGGGGTCTTGAACCGGCGGTGCACCGCGGACAGGAACGCCGAGCCCGGCAACGCGCCGTCGCGGGCGTAGGAGAAGGCTAGCCGGCTGCCGGCGCCCTGCACGGAGGTTCCACAGGAGAAGAAGGCGAAGATGATCAGCAGCAGCAGGAAGTCCTGCAACCAACTGGGCAGCTGGCCGAGGATGAACGGAACGCCGCCGCCGTCCACGGTCTGGCCGACCGGGTTGTTGCCCGACGGCATGGCCAGCAGCAGCGATGCGATCAGGATGAAGGAGCTGATCCCGCCCCAGATCAGCGCCCAACGCATGGCTCGCGGCACTTGGCGGCCGGCATCCCGGGTCTCCTCCGAGATGTCGCCGGCCGACTCGAATCCATAGAAGATGTAGACCGGTGCGAGCACCGCGATGAGAGCGGCTCCGGTCAGCCAGTGGCCGCCGAAGTCGAGTCCGAGCGGGTTGCTCGCCACGTGCTGGACCTGCTGGGTGGAGAACAGGAAGCCCAGTCCGTGGTGGAAGCCGTGGATCGCCAGGATGATCGCGATGCCCAGGGTGCCGACGATCTCGACATACACCCCGAACTGGGCGACCCGTCCCATCACCGTGGCGCCGGTGATGTTCAGGATCGTCTGGATGATCAGCAGGCCTACCGTGATGAGCAGGATGGTCAGGTGGTCGGTGGGGTCGAAGTTCCAGCCGAACCAGTTGTGGGTGAGCGCGGTGACGTAGCTGACCACCCCGGTGTCCACGGCGGCTACCGTGATCAGTAGCGCGATCCCGTAGAACCAGCCGACGAACCAGCCGTAACGCGGGCCGACCGAGAACTTGCTGTACTGGTAGAGCGCACCGGCGACCGGATAGTGGCTGGCCAGCTCGCCGAAGACGAACGCGACCAGCAGCATGCCCAGCACCGGCACCCAGGTCAGCCAGACATAGGCCGGCCCGCCGGTACCCACCCCGAGCACGAACAGGGAGTAGATGCCGACCATCGGGGACAGGTAGGTGAACGCGACGGCGAAATTGGCGAACAGGCCCAACACCCGGTTCAGCTGCGGCCGGTACCCAAGGTTCGCCAGTCGGGCGTCGCCGGACAGTTCGTTCGGCGTGTGCGGTGAGCTGATGGACATCGAACCTCCACGGGTGAGGGCATCCACGCAGGCACACGCTCGCACACGAGCAGGCGGCCGTACAGCGCTCGGGGCCGTGGATTTACCGGTCGATTCCGGCAGCGAGAGGCAGGGACGTGACCCGACTCACTCCAGGCCAGGGAACTTGAGCGTCCTCGACTCAGTTCTTTTGACAGGAGCTCGATCCAGGTAGCACCATCCAAGGTGCCGAGCGATCGGCTGCAGCACTACGCAAGACACCACGAAGCTACACATCACCGCACTTATCGAGGAGTTCACCATGGCACGCGCGGTCGGAATCGATCTCGGCACCACCAACTCCGTCGTCGCCGTCCTGACCGGTGGCGAGCCGGAGGTCATCGCGAACGCGGAGGGGTCGCGAACCACCCCGTCCGTGGTCGCCTTCGCCAAGAACGGCGAGGTCCTGGTCGGCGAGGTCGCCAAGCGCCAGGCCGTCACCAACGTCGACCGGACCATCCGGTCGGTCAAGCGGCACATGGGCACCGACTGGTCGGTAGACATCGACGACAAGAAGTACACCGCGCAGGAGATCAGCGCCCGCGTCCTGCAGAAGCTCAAGCGCGACGCCGAGGCCTACCTGGGCGAGACCATCACCGACGCGGTGATCACCGTCCCGGCCTACTTCAACGACGCCGAGCGGCAGGCCACCAAGGAGGCCGGCACGATCGCCGGCCTCAACGTGCTGCGGATCGTCAACGAGCCGACCGCCGCCGCGCTGGCCTACGGCCTGGACAAGGGCGAGAAGGAGCAGACCATCCTGGTGTTCGACCTCGGTGGTGGCACCTTCGACGTGTCGCTGCTCGAGATCGGCGACGGCGTGATCGAGGTCAAGGCCACCAACGGCGACAACCACCTCGGTGGCGACGACTGGGACCAGAAGGTCATCACCTGGCTGGTCGACAAGTTCAAGGCCGCGCACGGCATCGACCTGACCAAGGACAAGATGGCCCTGCAGCGACTGCGCGAGGCGGCCGAGAAGGCCAAGATCGAGCTGTCCTCCAGCCAGCAGACCTCCATCAACCTGCCCTACATCACGGTGGATGCCGAGAAGAACCCGCTGTTCCTGGACGAGCAGCTGTCCCGCGCGGAGTTCCAGCGGATCACCGCCGACCTGCTCGAGCGCACCAAGGTGCCGTTCCAGAACGTGCTGCGCGACGCCGGCATCCCGCTGGACAAGATCGACCACGTGGTCCTGGTCGGCGGTTCGACCCGGATGCCCGCCGTCGTCGACCTGGTCAAGGAACTGACCGGCGGCAAGGAGCCGAACAAGGGCGTCAACCCCGACGAGGTAGTCGCGGTGGGGGCGGCCCTGCAGGCCGGCGTGCTCAAGGGCGAGGTCAAGGACGTCCTGCTGCTCGACGTCACCCCGCTGTCGCTGGGCATCGAGGTCAAGGGCGGCATCATGACCAAGCTGATCGAGCGCAACACCACCATCCCGACCAAGCGTTCGGAGATCTTCACCACGGCTGACGATAACCAGTCCAGCGTGCAGATCCAGGTGTATCAGGGTGAGCGCGAGATCGCGGCCTACAACAAGAAGCTCGGGGTCTTCGAGCTGACCGGCATCCCGGCCGCGCCGCGCGGCGTTCCGCAGGTCGAGGTGACCTTCGACATCGACGCCAACGGCATCGTGCACGTCTCGGCCAAGGACCTCGCCTCGGGCAACCAGCAGGGCATGACCATCACCGGTGGCTCCGGCCTGTCCAAGGACGAGATCGACCGGATGATGAAGGACGCCGAGGCGCACGCCGCCGAGGACAAGGCTCGCCGCGAGACGGCCGAGATCCGCAACTCCGCCGAGCAGTTGGTCTACCAGACCGAGAAGTTCATCGCCGACTCCGGCGAGAAGATCCCGGCCGAGTCCAAGACCGAGCTCGAGGCGGCGCTGGCCGAGTTGAAGACCACCCTGGCAGATGCCAACGCCAGCAACGAGACCATCCAGGCCAAGACCACCGCGTTGAACGAGGTCAGTGGCAAGGCGGCCAGCGCGGTCTACGCGTCCCAGCAGTCGGCTCCCTCCGAGGACGGCGCCAACCCGGGTGCCGACGCCGGTTCCGGTTCGGGTGCCGGTGCCGGTGCTGACGACGTTGTCGACGCCGAGGTCATCGACGAGCAGAGCTAATCCGCCATGACCGAGTTCGAACCAGCTGCCGAAGGGCAGGAGCAGGAGCCTGACATGACGCCGCAGAACTCGGCGCCGGAGGAGCAGCCCGGTGCCGGTACCGACCAGTCGGCACCCGGTTTCACCTTTGCGAACAAGCGCAAAATCTCAACCGATGGCACGCCGGTGCCGCCGGCGGACGGGGCCACCACCCCGCCCGCCGGCCAGGCCCCGGCAACCGGGACCGGTACCACCCCGGCCCAGGACGCCAACGAGTTGCTGGCCGCCGAGCGGCTGGCGGACCTGCAGCGGCTGCAGGCCGAGTACGCCAACTACCGCAAGCGGGTCGACCGGGACCGGGCCACCAGTCGGGACCTGGCGATAGCGTCGGTGATCGAGTCGCTGCTGCCGGTGCTCGACGACATCCACCTGGCCCGCCAGCACGGCGACCTGGAGGCCGGCCCGCTGGCCAGCATCGCCGACAAGCTGGAGGCGACGCTGGCCAAGTACGGGGTCCAGCGCTTCGGCGAACCCGGTGCCGCTTTCGACCCGGCGGTCCACGACGCGCTGATGCACGTCGAGGAGGAACTCGCCGAAGGTACCGAGGTCACCACTGTGGTGGGCGTGCTCCAGCCGGGCTACCGGATCGGTGACCGGGTGGTCCGGCCGGCCCGGGTGTCGGTCGCCGACCCCCGGTGACACCAGCGCCGTAACAGCACATCGCCGGGTAAGAGCAATGAAGCAACGCAAGCACGAGCGGTAAGGGAGGCATGACGTCATGGCAAACCAGGATTGGTTCGACAGGGACTTCTACAAGTCCCTGGGCGTCGCCTCCGACGCGTCGGACTCGGACATCAAGAAGTCCTATCGCAAGCTGGCCAAGGACCTGCACCCGGACAAGAACCCCGGAGATGCCAGGGCCGAGCAGCGGTTCAAGGAGGTCAGCGAGGCCTACTCGGTGCTCTCCGACCCCGCCCAGCGCAAGGAGTACGACGCGGTGCGGGCGATGGCCCACGGCCGGGCCCGGTTCACCGCCGGCAGCGGGCCGTCCGGTGGCTTCTCCGACGACGTGTTCTCCGGCTTCTTCAGCCGGCAGTCCGGTCGGCAGGCGCCAGGCGGCTACAACAGCCAGGGCGGCAACATCAACATCGAGGACCTGCTGTCGGGCATGTTCACCGGCGGCGGCGCGAGCGGTTTCGGCCAGGCGCCGCCGCGCACCGGCAGTGACGTCGAAGCCAGCACGTCGCTGACCTTCCGGCAGGCCGTGGAGGGGGATACGGTGAGCCTGCGCCGCGGCGACGGTTCCACCATCACCACCCGGGTGCCGGCCGGCGTCAAGGACGGGCAGAAGATCCGGTTGCGCGGCAAGGGCAATCCGGGTTCCAGTGGCAATGGCGACCTGATCCTCACCGTGACGGTCGAGCCGCACCCGCTGTTCGGCCGGTCCGGCGACGACCTGACCGTGACGGTCCCGGTGACTTTCGCCGAGGCCGCGCTCGGCGCCCAGATCGCGGTACCGACCTTCGACGGCTCGACCGTGACCGTCAAGCTGCCGCCGGGCACCCCGTCCGGCCGGGTGCTGCGGGTCAAGGGCAAGGGCGTCGCCCGCAAGGACGGCTCGGCCGGGGACCTGCTGGTCAGCGTCTCGGTCGCGGTTCCGCAGAAGCTGGACGGCGCCGCTCGGGAGGCCGTCGAGGCCTACGCGGCGGCCACCGCCGGTGACGATCCGCGGGCGGGCCTGGTGGCGCAGGCGAGGTCGGTATGACCGTGCCCCGCTTCCCGGAATCCGCCGCGGTCTTCGTGATCTCGGTGGCGGCCGAGCTCGCCGGCATGCATCCGCAGACCCTGCGCCAGTACGACCGGCTCGGGCTGGTGTCGCCGCACCGCACCCCAGGTCGTGGCCGTCGTTACTCCGCCCGCGACATCGAGCAGCTGCGCGAGGTGCAGCGGCTGTCGCAGGAGGAGGGCGTCAACCTGGCGGGCATCAAGCGCATCCTCGAGCTGGAGAACGAGGTGCACGAGCTGCGTAGCCGGCTCGCCCAGGTCGAGGAGGACCGCCGGCGCTCCAGCCGGTCCGCTGCCACGCTGCGGTCGCGCCGGTTGTTCGCCGCCGGGCCGGCCGGCGACATCGTCTCCGTGCCGATGGGCCGGCCGTTCTCCGATCCCGGTAGCGCCCTGGTGGTCTGGCGCCCGAACTAGTGGCGCGTGTCATTAGTTAGTTTGCGCTTGCCGGTGCGCGAGAATGGGTTATGCCTGCTCGTCCTGCGCCTGCTCTTGGTTTGCGTGTTGGTGATCGGGAGCGGTTGTCAGCGTTGACGAGG
>JAVEEO010000256.1 GCA_030840415.1 Pseudonocardiales bacterium
GCGATCACGTCGATCCAGGTGCGGAAGGTGCTCAACCCGGTGCCCGAGGTCGTGATGGCGGAGAAGATCGACACCGGGATCAGCCCCTCAGCACGGTGTCGATGAGGGCGAACTTCGACGACATCGCGCCGCTGAGCAACTGGTACTGCAGCGCGGTCTTCTCGTCGGTCAGGGTCTCGGTGTCGAGGTTGACGTTGTTGCCGTTGATCCCGGCCGGATCGGTGCTGGCCGTCACGGTGACCCCCGCCTGGGCCGGGTCACCGGCCGCCACCGCTCGCCGCAGGTCGTCCTCGAAGGACACCTGGCTGGCGCGGAAGTTGGGGGTCTCGATATTGGCGATGTTGTTGGCACTCACCCGCTGGCGTGCGGCAAGAGCCGAGAGCGCGGTACTGAGAGTTACGGACGCGACATCGTCGAGCACGGCACGAAACCTCCGTCGATCGGGGCTTCGCCAATCCTTGGCTGCGCTGTAGTGAGCAGTCCGTGCTCGGGAGTCCTTATCGACCCTGATCACTCAGAGTTAAGCAGTCGTAAGAAACGTGTTAGATCTGGACAGATGGCGCCGGGTCAAGGCGGAGCGGACTCGCGATGACGGGCGAGCAGGAAATACCGGCGAAGGCTCTCCACCGATTGCTGGGAACTACTGACGGTCACTGAGGCTCGGCAGCGCGAGCCGCACCGGGCTCAGGCCCGCAGGTCGACCAGTTGCGGTGCCGGGTCGGGGCGGCTGGCCGGACGCGGCCGGCTGGCGGCGGGCGCGCGGTCGAGCTCCAGTCCGATCTGGATCTGCAGCCGCAACTGCTGGTCCAGCAGCGCCTGGGCGCGAGCGACGAGTTCGGGCGGGATCGGCGGCAGCGCCGGCGGATGCCATGGGGTGACCGGCGCCAGCAGCTCGCCGCGGCGCAGGCCCTCGCGCAGGGCCGCCGTCTCGTCCTCGAGGTCGGCCAGCACCTGCTCCCAGGTGGGCACCGCGGGCGCGGAAGCTGCCGTGGGCACGGCGGAGGAAGTAACAGGGTGAGCCGAACGAGCCGGCTGGCTAGCCAACGCGGACTGCTTCCCGGCTCTCGGCCGCGCCGGTGCCGGGCAGCGGGCCGGCCTGCAACTGCGCCTCGGCCTGCTGCCAGCTGGCCCGCAGGTCGGAGACGATCTTGGTGATGGCCGCCAGGCGGCCGGGCTGCGGCTCGACCACCTCGCCGATCAGCTCGCGCAGCAGGTAGGAGTACAGCGAGGCCAGGTTCGCAGCGCCCGGCCAGGTGGAGACGTCCAGGCTGCCCAGCAGCTCGGCGACGATCTGCTGGCCGTGCTGCAGGTGGTCGCGGGCAGTGGCGTCGCCGCAGTCCTGGGCGGCCTGGGCGCGCTGGATGTCCAGCCACAGCCGGTCGTAGAGCAGGACGATGAGCCGGGCCGGCGTCGCGGTGGCAACGGCGTCGGCGAGGTAGCGGGCGCGCGCGGGGTCGACCGGCACTGGCGATCATCTCCTTCTGCGGTGGCGGGCCTTGCTGCTGGCCGTCGGCGTGGACCGGCCGGCCGCGGTACCAGGTTGCGGGACGGGGCCCTCTCAGGCGCTACTTGTTGGAGTCGGAGTTGGACGAGGTGATCGCGGCCAGTGCCGAGGTCAGGTAGCTGGAGGTGGACTGCAGCTTCTGCAGCGCCACCTCCATCGCGGCGTACTTGTTCTGCATGGCGGTCCGCTGGTTGTCCAGCCGGGTGTCCCAGTCGGCGATCTGCTTGTTCAGCGATCCCACCTGGGAGGTTCCGGAATTGATCAACGGGCTCACAACCTGCGTCGAGGCCTGCATGGCCAGGTTCGACAGGGCGCCGGACAGCGACGTCGCCGCACTCGCCTGCGCCTTGGCCGGATCGGCCGCGTAGGCGCTGGCGAAGGCGTTGGCGTCGAAGGCCAGCGTTCCGGTCGAGGTCAGCTGGACGCCGATCGAGGCGAAGCTGGCCCCGGCCCCGTTGCCCCGGCTGATCGCCGACAGCACGCTGTTGGTGATCGAGTTGATCTGGTAGTTGCTCTCCAGCACCGCGCCCTTGCCGGTGTCCTTGCCGAGTTCGCCGAGCGCGGCGTTGGCGGCATCGACCAGTGCCTTGAGCTTGTCGCTGATGGCACTGGCGTCGCTGGAGACCGAGACCGTCACCCCGGAAGTGACGGCCCCGACGCTGAAGGTCACGCCGGGGATCACGTTGTTGAAGGTGTTGCTGCTGCTGGAGACGGTGTAACCGCCGGCAGCCGGGTCCCCCACCGCGATCTGGGCATCCCGGGCCGCGACCAGGGTCTGCGGAGCGGTGTCCAGGCCGTTGATCGAGAAGGCACCGGCTGCCCCCGTGGCAGTCGAGGTGAACTGCAGCAGCGGCCCGGAATCGGTGTTGACCACCGAGGCCCGGATGCCGAGGGCGGCGTTGTTGACGGCGGTTGCCACCCCGGCAGCACTTCCGTCGGACAGCGCCAGGTGGTGGGTGACGCCGCCGGCGTCGACGACGTCGATGCCGTTGGGCGGTGAGGCCACCACGGCACCGGCGGCCGCCACCGTGCTGATCTGGGCGGTGGCCAGTCGGATCACGTCGAACGTGGTCGCCGAGCCGGAGGTCGCGCCCGTGGTGGTGGAGGCCACCACCGAGGTGCTGCTGGAGACCGCCTTGGTGGCGGCCCAGGTGCTGGCCTGCTTGACCGCGTCGGCGGCGGTCTGCAGGGCCGTCAGCTTGGTGTTGATCGCCTGGTAGGCCGTGAGCACGTTCTGCTGTACGGACAGCTGGTTCTTCAGCTGGGTCTGCGGCTGCGCGGCCACCGTCATCAACTGCGAGATGAGGGAGGCCGTGTCGATGCCGGAGGACAACCCGTTGATCGCGAACGCGCTCACCTGCACTCCTTACCCTTCAAGACCCTTCAAGCCGGTCCGGCCGGGGCTCTGGTTCGAACCCCGGCCGGATCGCCTAGCGGCTGTTGCTGATTGCTACTGCGAAGCTGTTGCCTGCGACTACTGCAGCAGCTTCAGGATGGCCTGCGGGGCCGAGTTGGCCTGGGCCAGCACCGAGGTGGCGGCCGAGGTCAGGATCTGCGCCTGGCTCATCGCGGTGACCTCCGTCGCCAGGTCGGCGTCGGTGATGTTGGAACGCGAAGCGGTCACGTTCTGGATCGTGGTCTGCAGGTTGCTGATGGTGTAGCCCAGCTGGTTCTGGGTGGCACCGATCTGGGACCGGGAGGCCGACACCGCGGCGATCGCCGCGTCGATGGTGCCGATCGCGGTCTGCGCACCCGCGGTGGTGCCGACGTTGACACCGGACACACCGAGGGTGGTGGAGTCCGAAGCCGTCAGCGCCAGGGAGATCTGCTCGCTGGCGGTGTTGTTGGCGCCGACCTGGAAGATCCCCACCGCGGCGGTGTAGGTGCCGTCGAGCAGCTTGGTGCCGCCGAAGGAGGTGGTCGCCGAGATGTTGTCCAGCTGGGTGTTGAGGTTGGTGATTTCCGACTGTGCCGCGGCCTGGGCGGCGGCGTCCTGCGAACCACCGTTGGAGGCCTGGACGGCGAGGTCACGCTGACGCTGCAGGATCTTCTGCACGGTCGCCAGGGCGCCGTCGGCGATCTGGGCGACGTTGGTGCCGTCCTGGGCGTTGCGCACGGCCTGGGTCAGGCCGTTGATCTGCGAGGTCAGACCCTGGCTGATCGACAGGCCGGCCGCGTCGTCAGCCGCCTTGTTGATCCGAAGGCCGCTGGAGAGCTTCTCGAACGCGTTCTGCAGCGAAGCCTGGTTGGCCGACAGGTTGCCGTAGGCGTTGAGGGCCCCGACGTTGGTGTTGATGCGAAGACTCACGGTGTTTCCTCCTGAAACAGAGTCCGGGTTGACCCGCTACCGGGCCGGCCGATCCGTCCGTGGATCAGCTCGGTTATCTGTTCGGCAGCGGGGGCGGCGACTTGAGCGATTCGGGCCCAAAAGTCGCGCATTATTTTCTGGTTAAGCGATCGAGGTACGGTCGAGCTCGGCGTGCCGACGCTGCGCAGTGTTCAACGCCGGGGCGTAGCGCGTCGACACGGTCTCGCCGAAGGCGTTGGACATCCGCAGCCGGGAGGACAGGGTCCCCCGGGCGGCCACCGCCGCCGCGTAGCTGGCGACCCGGGCGCCGGCCCGGCCGGTGGGCTCGGGGGCCTCGGCGAGCTCGGGCTCGGCGCTGGCCAGGCCGTGCCGCAGCAGCTTGAGGGCCTCGGCGCGCAACTGGGAGATCCGGGACTCGGTGACGCCGAGCTCGGCGGCGATGTCGGCCATCTGCCGCTGCTCGAAGAAGTAGGCCTGCACGACATGGCGCAGCCGCTCGGGCAGCTCGGCGATCGCGTCGTGGAGGTAACCCAGCTGCTCGCGGTCCAGCACCAGCTGTTCCGGACCACGCTGCGCGTCGGCCACCATGGCGGCACCGGTCTCGGGCGCGAAGCCCTGCAGGCTCAGCACGCTGGCGCGGTGCACGTCGGCGTCGATGCTGCCCAGCTCGGAGACGCTGACCCCGAGGGTCTCGGCGACCTCCTGCGGGCGCGGCGACCGTCCCAGGCTGACCGCGAGGTGGTTGCGGGCCGCCTCGACCTCGCGGGCCCGGCCACGCACCGACCGGCTGGCCCAGTCCATCGAGCGCAGCTCGTCGACCAGGGCACCGCGGATCCGGATGGCGGCGAACCGGGCGAACGGCACCCCGCGGGAGTCGTCGTAACCCTGCGCGCTCAGCACCAGGGCGGTCATGCCCGCGGAGACGAGGTCGTCGCGGCCGATGTGGGCCGGCAGCCGGGTCATGGTTTCGCGGACGATGTGTCCGACCAGCGCCAGGTTTTCCCGGATCAGGTTTTCGACCTCGGGGGGGCACACCTTGGCAACTGACTCAGCCGGGATGGTGCTGGCGAAGGTGGCTGCCGGCGCGGGGGCCTTGTGACTCATCGTCATCGCTACTCGATTCCTAGCAGGTGGTTCTGCTGGTCATTTACGCAGTTTCTGGCTCACGGATGCGGTACTCGATTACTGGCGGTTAGGTCAGCCCCCGCTGACTTAACCGGGGCTTAATGTATTACCTGCGTTAAGTTCCGGATACTCAGAGTTACTGTGATCTGTATCACAACGGCGTGTCGCCCTTGCGACGCCATTTGTCTGCGCCCGGGGCCCGGACTGTTCAAGTACGGCGGCCGAATGCCGATCAGTTGCGTTGAACCCGAGGGGAGTGTGAGGTAGTCATGTTGACGACTACGGGAAGTAAAACCATGGGGTTCTCCGAGGTATCGACGTTGCTGTGGCGCGAGCGGGATGCGCTGCAATTGCTGCTGTTCAAGCTCATCGAGGAGCAGCTGATAGTCAGCGCGGGGCAGACCCGTTGGTTGGCCCAGGCCAACAACGAGATCGAGGTCGCCCTCGATCAGCTGCGCGGCACCGAGGTGCTGCGCGCTGCCGAGGTGGACTCGATCGCCGACGATCTGGGCCTGCCCGCTCCCCCGACCCTCGCCGAACTGGAGGCCCTCGCGCCCCAGCCGTGGGCGACGCTGTTCGCAGAACACCGGCAGGCCCTGCTGCAACTGGTCGACGAGGTCGAGCGCGCCACCGGCGACAACCGCACCCTGCTGGCCGCCGGCGCCCGCGCGGTCCGCCAGACGCTGCTGTCGGTCACCCCGACCGTGCAGACCTATGACTCACACGGCTCGGCGGCAGCGATGCCGAATGGCCCGATGCTGATGGATGAACAGGTATGACGAGCTCGTTCTCCGGCCTGACCAATGCCCTGGCGGCACTCAACGTGCAGCGCTACGGCATGGAGGTCACCGGCCAGAACATCGCCAACGCCAACACCCCCGGCTACACCCGGCAGCGCGCCGAACTGGCCGCGGTCGGCCCGGCGACCGGGGTGTCGGCGCTGTATGCCACCCAGCACCCTAACGGCTCGGTCACCGTGTCCGGCACCACCAGGCTCAACGACCCGATGATCGACGTCCGGGCCCGTACCGAGCACGGCGACAACGGCTACCGGCAGACCACCGCCAGCGTGCTGTCCTCGGCCGAGACGCTCTTCGACGAGCCCAGTGACCACGGCCTGGCCGAGCAGCTCAACGACTTCTGGAACTCCTGGGCGGCGGTGGCCAACAACCCCGGCGACCTGGCGGCCCGCAACGTGGTGTTGCAGAAGGCGGCGGCCCTGGCCAGCAGCCTCAACCAGAGCAGCACCAACCTCGACCGGCTCAGCCAGTCGGTGACCCAGCAGGCCACCGCGGCGACCGTCGAGATCAACACCGCCGCCGCGGCGCTGGCCCAGCTCAACGGCAACATCGCGGTGGCCACCGCCAGCGGCACCAACACCAACGCCCTGGCCGACCAGCGCGACACCCTGCTGCTGAAGCTGGCCGACCTGACCGGCGCCCAAACCACCATCCTGGCCGACGGCACCGCCAGCGTGAGCGTCGGCGGCCAGAGCCTGGTCTCCTCCACCACGGCCAGCACCATTTCGCTGAGCCCCACCAACCAGATCCTGGTCGGCGGCACCCCGGCCGGCCCGGCCGGCGGCTCGCTGCAGGGCCTGGTGGACAGCCTCAACACCGCGCTGCCGGCCTACACCGCCCAGCTCGATGCGGTGGCCGCCGCCCTGTCGAGCACCGTCAACGCCAGCCAGACCACCGGCTTCGACCTGGCCGGCAACCCTGGCGGGCCGCTGTTCGCCGGGACCACCGCGGCGAGCCTGTCGGTGGCGGTGACCGATCCGGCCAAGCTGGCCGCCTCGGGCACCCCCGGCGGCAACCTGGACGGCTCGGTCGCGCTGGGCATGTCCCAGCTCGGCAGCTCGAACTCCGGCGCCGACGCCGCCTACCGCAGCCTGGTGGGCACCCTGGCCACCGACGTCCAGCGGGCCGTCCAGCAGGCCTCGGTCCAGCAGGCGGTCACCAACAGCGTCGACGAGCTGGCCCAGTCCTCGGCCGGCGTCAGCTTCGACGAGGAGACCACCAACCTGCTCACCTTCCAGCGCGCGTACCAGGCGTCCTCGCGGGTGATGACCACGGTGGACGAACTCCTCGACACCTTGATCAGCCACACCGGACGGGTGGGCCTGTAATGATCAGAGTCACAGTGGGCTCCGCCTCGCGCGGCGCACTGGCCGGACTGCAGGCCGACGCGTCCCGGCTGGCGAACCTGCAGCAACAGATCACCTCGGGCCGGCAGATCACCAAGCCGTCGGACAACCCGACCGGCACGGTGACGGCCCTGCGGCTGCGCTCGCAGCTCAAGCAGGTCAACCAGTACCAGGCCAACGCCAACGACGCGCTCGGCTGGCTGACCACGGTCGACAGCTCGCTGCACAGCGTCACCAACCAGCTGCAGCAGGTCCGGTCGCTGGTGCTGCAGGGCATGAACACCGGTACCGGCAACGCCACCGCCAACGAGGCGCTGGCCCAGCAGGTCGACCAGGCCAAGGCCTCGTTGCTGTCGCTGGCCAACTCCAGCTACCTCGGACGGCCGGTCTTCGGCGGCACGACCGCCGGCAGCGTGGCCTTCGACGCCAGCGGCAGCTACGTCGGCGACACCGGCATCGTGGCCCGCACCGTCGGGCCGAACAACGCCATCGACCTCAACACCCCGGGGACGGCGGCCTTCGGCCCCAACGGCGGCAACCTCTTCGACCTGCTCACAGACATCTCGGACAAGCTGCGTACCAAACCCTCCGGGCTGAGTGCCGACCTGGCACAACTGGATGCCCGGCAGGTCAGCATCACCAACGAACAATCCCTGGCCGGCGCCAAGTACCAGAGGATCCAGAGCGTGCAGAACACCGCGAACACCAACCTGGTCCAGCTCAAGTCGCAGCTGTCGGACCTGCAAGAGATCGACCTGGCCGACATGGCCATTCAGGTGACGTCGGCCAATGCCGCCTACCAGGCCGCGCTGGCCACCACAGCGAAGATCAGCCAGATCTCGCTACTGGACTTCTTGAGGTGAGCATGGACGTGAGCATCGAGCGAGGCACGAGCGAGGCGCGGAGCGGCCCGAGGGGCATGGACGTGAGCATCGAGCGAGGCACGAGCGGGCCGATTGGCATCGCCAAGCACGGTGAGCCAGCCGGCACCGTGGCCACCCTGCCCCGGCCGGCCGCCACCCTGCCGGACCGGATCAGCTTCGCCACGCCGATCCCGGGCTTCGAGGACGAGCGGGACTTCACCGTGACGGCCCTGGACGCCCACGGCGTGCTCTACGCGCTGCGCTCGGCCAAGACCCCCGGCCTGCGGTTCGTGGTGGCCTCGCCCGGCCGGTTCTTCCCCGAGTACGCACCGCTGCTGGACGCCTCCGACGTCAGCGCCCTGGGGGTGTCCGACGGCGACGAGGTGCTGCTGCTGGTGATCGTCACGGTGACCAACGGAATCGGCGACGCAACCGCCAACCTGCTGGCCCCGATCGTCATCGCCGCCGAGCGCGGTACCGCCCTGCAACTGGTGCTGGCAGACTCAGAACTGCCCCTGCGCGCGCCGTTGCTACAGCAAGCAGGCTAGCGTTGTCGGTGCCGGACCCGGCCCACTGCCTGCTGGAGCGTCGCCTTGCTGATTCTGACCCGCCGTGTCGGCGAGAGCATCGTCGTCGGCGACGACATCGTCCTGACCGTTTTCGAGGTCCGCGGTGACGCGGTCCGGATCGGGATCGAGGCACCCCGGTCGGTCAAGGTCAACCGCAAGGAAATCTACGAGGAAATCCAGCGATCCAATGCCCAGGCGGTCTCCAGTTCCGATGATGCGGTCGACGCACTGCGCGGCGCCCTGGGCACTCCTGCCGAGGACCCGGGGGCGAGTAGTGGCGGCGGCGGCACCGAGGCTGCGGGCGGCAGCCGGTCCTGACCGGCCGGGCGGATCGGCCCGTTTCGCTGCGACGGCGGCCGGCCAGTACCTAGGATGGCGCTCGTGAGCACGGCAGCGGCCGGCCGGGCGACGACCGGCGTACCGGCGGAGGGAACGCCGATCGTGCTGCGCACCCAGCGCGGCGGCGCCTACCGCAGCCAGGTGGCCCACGCCCAGCCCGGCATCCTGTACCTGCAGAGCCCGACCGAACTGCCCGGCACCGCCAGCCTGCCGGTCGGCACCCGGCTACTGGTGGCCTGGCCGGACCGGAACTCGCTGTGGGTGCTGCCGGTCGTGGTGCTCAGCCTCCTGGAATCCAGCGGCGGCCTGCTCACCGTCCAGATCGAGGGCACCGCCTGGCGCGAGGAGCGCCGCCGCTACGCCCGCACCAACCTCGACGCCACCCTCACCCTCGGCTACGACCGCGCCGACGGGCAGCCGGTGGAGGTCGCCGGCGAGCTGATCGATCTCAGCGAGGCGGCCCTGCGCTGCGTGGTGGCCCAGGAGCACCAGTCACTGTGCCGGCCGCGCACGCCGGTACGGGTGCGCATCGGGCTGGCCGAGGACAGTTTCGACGTCGAGGGCTACGTCCTGCAGGGCAAGGCCACCGCCCGGCCGGACCTGGGCCTGGAGGTGGTGGTGCTGTTCCACCGCCCGGTGCCCCGGGTCGAGGACTTGCGCCGGCTGCTGGGCAGTTCCGACGACAGCGGCGACTGACCCGCGCCGCCCCTAGCGCTCGCGCCGGCTGCGCCGCACGTTGCGGATCATCAGCACGCCCAGCAGCAGACCGGCACCGGCCAGCACCGCCTTGCCCTGCGGCGTCATCGCCTTCTGCTTGAGCGAGGTCTTGGCGTCGTCGACGAGCCGCTTGGGAGCCAACCGGTCGGCGAGCTGGTCGACGGCCACCGCGAGCTGGTCGCGCGCCCGCTCTATTTCTGTCCGGATCTCGCTCGCCTCGCGCTGGGTGGCCACCGTGGCTCCTTCGTTACAGACCGACTGGAAATCGCTAGCCTATCCACCCGGCCAAGGCGGGTGTGGGCCCGATACGGTGTGCGGCATGACCGAACGTCTCGCCGCCGGCGATCCGGCGCCTGATTTCACCCTCCCCGACGCCGACGGCACGCCGGTGTCGCTGGCCGATTTCCGCGGCCGGCGCGTCATCGTCTACTTCTACCCGGCGGCCTCGACCCCGGGGTGCACCAAGCAGGCCTGCGACTTCCGCGACACCCTGGACAGCTTCGCCGACGAGGGCTTCGCGGTGCTCGGCATCTCGCCGGACAAGCCCGCCAAGCTGGTCAAGTTCCGCGACGACCAGCGGCTGAGCTTCCCGCTGCTGTCCGACCCCGACCGCGGGGTCCTGGAGGCCTACGGCGCGTACGGGGAGAAGAAGCTCTACGGCAAGGCCGTGCAGGGCGTGATCCGCTCGACCTTCGTTCTCGATGCCGAGGGCAAGGTGGAGCTGGCCCAGTACGGGGTCAAGGCGACCGGCCACGTGGCCAAGCTGCGCCGCGACCTGGGCCTGGCCGCCACCCAGTAGGCTCTCCCGACGACGGGGCCGTAGCCCAATGGCAGAGGCACACGGTTTAGGTCCGTGACAGTGGGGGTTCAACTCCCCCCGGCCCTACTCAAGCCCCACGCAGGTGTGGCAGGGCAGCGGCGCCCGCTCAGGGGCCGGTGTCGAGGTCGAGGCTGATCGCGCTGAATGTGGCGGTACCGGCCTCGCTGAAGGTCAGGGCCTCATAAGCCGTCGACCCGCCGAAGGCAGCCGGCCAGCCGGCCCGCGCGGGCAGTGACACCAGCAACGGCCCGTCAGCCAGTGCCCGGGGCAGCCGGAACGTGCTGCCGCCGGCTCCCACCGTCAGCGGGTGAAAGCTCTTGTCCAGCGCTCTACCGAGCCGCACTGCCGTACTGGCACGGCGTTCGGTGAAAGCAACCACCAGGATCTGATCCGGCCCGGCCCGGGGGATGGCCAACGGTTGGCCTGCCTCGACCTGCCGGGTGGCGACCGGTACCGCCGCCGAGCACCGGTTGCCGGACTTGCGAAGAAGCATCCAG
>JAVEEO010000264.1 GCA_030840415.1 Pseudonocardiales bacterium
TGCAGTACCCGCCGGTGCTCGCCGTCGCGCCCTGACCGTCACAGCACCGGCCACCGGGAGCGAGACAGCTCCGGCCGGTCAGGACTTGTGCAGGAACTCGGTGCGGTCGGAGTCGAAGGACTCCCAGAGGAACTCGGCCAGCCCGGGGTGCGCGGTCAGCTCCGGGTCGGCCTCGATCACCCGCTGGGCCTCGGCCCGGGCCGCGGTGATCAGCGGCGCGTCCTGCAACAGCGACAGCAGCTTCAGCTGCGAGCGGCGCCCGGACTGGGCGACCCCCAGCACATCGCCCTCGCGCCGCTGGGTCAGGTCCAGCTCGGCCAGGGCGAAGCCGTCCAGTGTCTTGGCGACCTCCTCCAGCCGCTGCAGGGCCGGGTGCCCGAACGGCAGCTGGCTGAGCATCAGGCACAGCCCCGGGTGCTCGCCCCGGCCGATCCGGCCGCGCAACTGGTGCAGCTGGGAGACCCCGAACCGGTCGGCGTCGAAGATCACCATCAGCGACGCGTTGGGGACGTTGATGCCGACCTCGATGACGGTGGTGGCCACCAGCACGTCGATGCCGCCGGCGGCGAAAGCCGACATCACCGCGCTCTTGTCCTCGGCGGGCATCCGGCCGTGCAGCTGCGCCAGCCGCAGACCGGCCAGCTGGTCGTTGCTCAGCTCGGCGTAGCTGCCCAGCACCGACGCGGTCTGCGGCCCGTCGTCAGCCGCGGCACCGATGTCCTCGGCGTCGGACTCGTCACCGATCCGGGGGCAGACGAGAAACACCTGGCGGCCGGCGCCGACCTCCTCCTTGATCCGCTGCCAGACCCGGTCCAGCCAGTCTGGACGCTCGGTAACCGGCACCACGGTGCTGCTGACGGTGCCCCGGCCGCCGGGCAGCTCGTGCAGCTCGGAGGTCTCCAGGTCGCCGAAGACCGTCATCGCGACGGTGCGCGGGATCGGCGTCGCGGTCATCACCAGCAGGTGCGGCGGGGTGGCGGCCTTGCTGCGCAGCGCATCGCGCTGCTCCACCCCGAACCGGTGCTGCTCGTCGACGACCACCAGGCCCAGCTCGGCGAACTGCACCTGGTCCTGGATCAGGGCGTGGGTGCCGATCACGATGCCGGCCGCTCCCGAGGCCAGCTCCAGCAGCGCGGCCCGGCGGGCCGGTGCCGACATCGAGCCGGTCAGCAGCACCACCTGGGTGCCCTGCTCGGCCCCTCCCAGCCGGCCGGCCTGGGCCAGCTCGCCGAGCAGGTCGTTGATGCTGCGCTCGTGCTGGGCGGCCAGCACCTCGGTCGGGGCGAGCAGTGCCGCCTGGGCGCCGGCGTCGACCACCTGCAGCATCGCCCGCAGCGCCAGCACGGTCTTGCCCGAGCCGACCTCGCCCTGCAGCAGCCGGTGCATCGGATGGGCCGCGCTCAGCTCGGTCTCCAGGATCGCGGCGATCTCGCGCTGCTCGCCGGTGAAGGAGAACGGCAGCCGCGCGTCGAAGGCGTCCACCAGGCCGCCGGCCACCCGCGGCCGGGCCAGCGCCGGATTGGCCGCGTTGGCGTGCCGGCGCTGGGCCAGCACCAGCTGCACGCCGAGCGCCTCGTCGAAGGCCAGCCGCTTGCGGGCCTGGTGGTGGTCGGCCCTGGTCTCGGGCCGGTGGATCCGGCGCAGCGCCGCGTCCAGCCCGCTCACCCCGACCCGGTCCCGGACGCCGGCCGGCAGCGGGTCGGTCACCTCGTCGAGCTGGTCGAGGACGATCCGGACGCAATGGGCGATGGTCCAGGACGGCAGCCCGGCGGCGGCCGGATAGACCGGCAGCAGGGCACCGGCGAAGTCCTCGGCCTGTTCCTGGCCCGACCCGGCCTCGCCCAGCAGGATGTAGTCCGGTGAGTTCAGCTGCAACTTGGTCCGGAACCGGGTCACCTTGCCGGCGAACATGCCCTGCCGGCCGGGTGTCAGCTCGCGGTCGCGCCACGGCTGGTTGAAGAAGCTCAGGGTCGCCCGGTGCCGGCCGGACCGGATCGTGACCTCCAGGATGGTCAGCTTGCGTCCCGGGATGCGCCGGGTGCTGGCCGACTCGACCTCGGCCAGCACGGTGACCTCGTCTCCCTCGACCAGTTCGGACAGGTCGGTCAGCTCGCCGCGCTCGGTGAACCGGCGGGGGTAGTGCCGGATCAGCTCGCCGACCGTGCTCAGCCCGAGTGCCTTCTCCACCGCCTTGGCGGACTTGCCTCCCAGCACGTCGCGCAGCAGGGTGCTCCGGGTCGCCATGGGGTCACTGTGCCAGAAGCCGGCCGGCTGGTTACTCGACCCCGATCAGCAGCGGAAAGGTCGGCTGGCCGCCCACGAAGACGTTGACCTCGACCAGCGGATGCCGGCTGCGCAGGTAGCTGTGCACCGCCTGCGCCGCGGCGCTCGCGCCCCGGTCCGACCCCGAGAGCACCGTCACCAGCTCGCCGCCGGCGGCCACCAGCCGGCGCACCAGGCTGGTGCCGACCCGGGCCACGTCCGTTCCGATCTCGACCACCTCGCCGTCGATCAGGCCAAGCACGTCGCCGGCCGAGCACCGCCCGGCGTAGGTGATCGAATCGCGGACGGCGATGGTGACCTCGGCGAAGCGGGTGGCCGCGGCCGCCTCGGCGAGGGCGATCACGTTGTCCTCGAAGCGCCGGGTCTCGTCGTGCACCGCGACCGCGGCCAGGCCCTGGACCGGCGACTTGGTCGGCACCACCGCGACACTGACCCCCTGCTGGCGGGCCAGGGCGGCGGCGGACTCGACCACCTCGCGGACGGCGGTGGCATTCGGCAGCAGGATCACCTGGGCGGCACCGGTGCCGAGGATCTCGGCCAGCACCTGTGAGGCGGTCAGGCCCCGCTCGCCCGGGCGCCCGCCGGTCGAGCCGGCCTCGACCACCGACACCCCCTCGGAACGGAACAGGTCGGCCAGCCCGTCCCCGGGGGCCACCGCGACCAGGGCGGTGCCCGAGCGGTCGGAACCGCCCGGCTGGCCGGCGCCGTCGGCAGCGTGCTCGCCGAAGTGGTCGGCGAACCGGACCACCGCGATCCGGTGCGGCCGGCCGGCCTCGATGCCGGCCTCGATCGCGGCCCCGACGTCGTTGACGTGGACGTGGACGTTGAACAGGCCGTCGCCGGTGCCGACCACCACCAGCGAGTCGCCCAGCTCGGACAGCGTCTGCTTCAACGACGCGAGCGCCGGCTCGGCGGCGTGCAGCAGGTACTGCACCTCGTACCCGAACTCCGGGCTGCCGGCCTCGCGCACCGCCTCCAGCGCCAGCCGGCTGCGGGCCGGCGTCCGGTGGGCGGCGGCCGGCGCGCCGTGGCCGGTGACGACCGCGGCCAGCGCCTCGAGCACGATCACCAGCCCGCAGCCGCCGGCATCGACCACGCCGGCCTCGGCCAGCACCTTCAGCTGCTCCGGGGTGCCGGCCAGCGCGGCGGCGGCGCCGGTCGCGGCCGCACCGGCGACGGCGGCCAGTTCCGGGTCCCGGCCCAGCTCGGCGACTGCTTCGGCGCTGGCGCGCACCACCGACAGCATGGTGCCCTCGACGGGCTCGGCGACCGCGGCATAGGCCGCCTCGGTCGCCAGCCGCAGTCCCTCGACCAGCATCGCGCCGTCGGCCTCCACGGCCGCCTCGCAGGCCTCGGCCAGCCCGGCGAGGATCTGCGAGACGATCACCCCGGAATTGCCCCGGGCGCTCATCAGCGCACCCTTGGCCATCGCCGCCAGCACCCCGCCGACCGTGGCCGAGCGGTCGGCGGCCACCGCGTCGGCGGCCCCCTGCAGGGTCAGCGCCAAGTTGGTGCCGGTGTCGCCGTCCGGGATCGGAAAGACGTTGAGGTCGTCGATCTCGCCGCGCCGGGCATCCAGGCCGTCCACCGCCGCCGAGCACCAGCGCCGGGCCGCCGAGGCATCGAGCAGCGTGAGCATCCCGTGCCCCTTCCCGCCGACTCAGCGCGGCATTGCGATCTGGCGACACCCTACTGTGGCGGGGGTGGCGGCCGGCTCGCCGCGCAAAGCGCGCCGATCGGGTAGCCCGTTTTGGAAGCCGCCCACCCGGCTGGCTACACTTGGCCGGTTGCCCGACTGTTTTCACCCATGATCTTGAGGAGGCCATTGTGGCCAGCCACTGCGATGTCTGCGGCAAGGGGCCCGGCTTCGGCATGTCCGTCTCGCATTCGCACCGCCGTACCCACCGCCGGTGGAACCCGAACGTGCAGACGGTCCGGGCGCTCGTCGCGCCGGGCACCCGCCGCCGGGTCACGGTCTGCACCTCGTGCCTGAAGGCGGGCAAGGTCACCCGCGCCTAGCCGCCCGATCCACAGCACCACAACGGGCCGGTTCCTCCTCGAGGAACCGGCCCGTTGTCATTGGATCGTCAACGGATGGCTCGCGATCAGCGGAAGTGCTGGTGCCCGGCATGGGCCCAGCGCAGGCCGTCCACCCGGACGCCGGAGCCCTCGTTGACCATCCCGACCACCTGCCAACTGTCGGGCAGCCTGGTCTCGTTGGGGAAGGTCGCCACCAGCGCGTAGTCGTCGCCGCCGCCCAGCACCCACATCATCGGGTCGGTGTTCAGGGCCGAGGAGACGTCGCGCAGCTTGGCCGCCGGCTCCAGCGCGTCGCGGCGCAGGTCGATCCGCACCCCAGAGGCCTCGGCGAGGTGCCCGAGGTCGACCACCAGCCCGTCGGAGACGTCGGTCATCGCGGTCGCGCCGAGTTCGGCGGCCCGGATGCCCTCGGAGTAGGGCGGTTCGGGCCGGCGGTGGGCGTTGACCACCTGGACCGGCGAGCGGAACCCTCGCGACAGCACCGCGTAGCCGGCTGCCGCCCAGCCCAGCCGGCCGGTGATCGCCACCACGTTGCCCGGCCTGGCACCCGACATCCGGACCGGCGGGCGACCGGCCAGATCGCCCAGCGCGGTCACCGCCAGCAGCACCGAGTCGGCCGCGCTGACGTCGCCGCCGACCACCTCGGCGCCGACCTCGGCGCATTCCTCGGCGAAGCCGGCCAGCAGCGAGTCCAGCCAGCTGAGTTCCAGTTCCGGCGGCACGGCCAGGCCGACCAGCAGCGACCGGGGATGGGCGCCCATCGCGACGATGTCGGCGAAGTTGCGGGCCGCGGCCTTGTGGCCGATGTCATTGGCGGTCGACCAGTCCCGGCGGAAGTGCCGGTTCTCGATCAGCAGGTCGGTCGAGGCGACCACCTGGCCGTCCGGGCAGGCCAGCACCGCCGCGTCGTCACCGGGACCCACCACGGCGGAATCGGCCGGCGGCAACGCGGCGATGATGCGCCGGATCAGCCCAAACTCCCCCAGGTCAGCGATCGTTCTCGGCTCGGAAATGTCGACCAGCCTCCAGTGCGTGCGGTTCTCGCCCCGGCCACTGTCGGACACGGACGGCCGGGGAGCCTCGGTGTGCGCCACCTATGATCCCTGTCCGGTCGGCGGTGCTCGACAGCGACCGCCCGGTGCCCGGATCCGGGACGCCGGCGCCCAGAGCCGACCGGTGCCGGTCGGCGCGGTTGCGCTAGGTTTTAGCTGCTTCGACGCCACCACGACGAAAGGACGTGCCGTGCCCGATACGGTGAACGCCTACATTCTCATCCAGACCGAGGTCGGCAAGGCCGCCTCGGTGGCGCAGGAGATCGCCGGCCTGCAGGGCGTCACGATGGCCGAGGACGTCACCGGCCCGTACGACGTGATCGTGCGCGCCGAAGCCAGCAGCATGGACGAGCTGGGCCGGATGGTGGTGGCCCGGGTGCAGGGGGTGGCCGGCATCACCCGCACCCTGACCTGCCCGGTGGTCCACATCTAGCGTCGGATCGACCGCTCCCGACCGAACCAACAGGATCTGCCATCGACCGCACCAGGCGCCGGGCCGCCGTGATCGCCACCGCGATAGCGGCCCCGGTCACGGTGCTGCTGGCGTTCCTGCTGACCGCCGGGCACACCGACAAGCCGGCCACCCCGCTGCCGTCGGCCTCCGGAACGGCGCTGCCCGCGGTGGCCGTGCCGGCGCCGCCGAAGCCCGATGCCGCCACCCAGGCGGCCTGCGTCAAGGTGTTCGCCCAGTTGCCGGTGCAGCTGGGCCAGCTGCCGCCCCGGCGCACCGACACCGACTCCTCCTTCGTCGCCGCCTGGGGAAACCCGGCCGTGGTGCTGCGCTGCGGAGTGGCCAAGCCGGCGGTCTTCGGCACCCCGGACGCCGCCCAGCTGGTGGAGGTGAACTCGGTGCTCTGGCAGCCCGACCCGCAGCGGGACCGGACCGTCTACACCGCGGTGGACCGCAGCGTCTACCTCGAGGTCACGGTGCCGGCCGGCGTCGACCAGCCGCTGCCGCTGCTGGCCCCGGCGGTGTCGGCGCTGCCGCGGCTGTGCACCGCGACCGACGCGGCCGGCAACACCGGTGCCCGGCTGCCGATCTGCACCGCCCGCTGAGGGCCGGGCCCCGGCGGATCAGCCGTCGCGGCGGGCCAGCGCGGTGGCGATCAGCCGGTCCAGCAGCTCGGCGTAGCCGACTCCGCTGGCCTGCCACATCTTCGGGTACATCGAGATGTCGGTGAAGCCGGGCATGGTGTTGACCTCGTTGAGCACCAGCCGGCCGTTGGTGGCCAGGAAGAAGTCCACCCGCGCCAGGCCAGCGCAGTCCAGCGCCCGGAACGCCCGGCAGGAGGCGTCCTGGATCGTCCGGACGGTGTCGGCACCGACCTCGGCCGGGATGTCGAATTCCGAGGCGTCCTCGAGGTACTTGGCCTCGAAGCTGTACCAGTCGTACTCCGGCCGCAGCCGGATCTCGGCCGGCAGCGAGGCCGACACGCTGCCGTCGGCGTCCTGCAGCACGCCGCACTCGATCTCGCGGCCGACTACCGCCGCCTCGATCAGCACCTTCGAGTCGTGCTCGAAGGCCAGCTTGAGCGCGGCCGGCAGCTCGTCGAGGGAACGCACCTTGGAGATCCCGATGCTCGAACCGGCCCGGGCCGGCTTGACGAACACCGGCATGCCCAACCCGGCCAGCTCCCGCTCGTCCAGCGGGTCACCCGGCCGCAGCACCAGGTGGCGGCCCACGTCCAGCCCGGCGGCCCGCAACACGGTCTTGGTGAACGCCTTGTCCATCGCCGCGGCGCTGGACAGCACGCCCGAGCCGACATAGCCGACCCCGGCCATCTCCAGCAGTCCCTGGATGGTGCCGTCCTCGCCGTAGGCGCCGTGCAGCACCGGAAACACCAGGTCGACGCTGTCGAGCACCGCGACCGCCGAGGCCGGGTCGAAGACCGCCACCTCGGTGCTGCCGGTCCGCGAGCCACCGCTGCGCAGGGCCAGCTCAGCATCGGCCGGCAGCACTTCGGGCAGCGACTGGCCGGCGATCTGCAGCTGCCGCGGTTCGGCATCGGTACGCACCCAGCCGCCGGAGCGAGTGATGCCCACGGTCAGCACCTCGTACTTGGCCGGGTCGAGGGCGCTCAGCACGCTGCCCGCGCTGAGCACCGAGATCGAGTGCTCTGCGCTGCGTCCGCCGTAGACGACCGCGATGCGTATCCGTGATGCCATGGTCTTCGAGGCTAGACCAGAACTACTCGCTCTTGGGGGACCGGCTCATCAGCAGCCGTGCCGCGTCCACCGGCGCCAGGCCGCCGTAGCAGACCGAATCCATCACCCGGGTGATCGGGACGTCGACACCGTGCCGGCTGGCCAGTTCCAGCACCGACCGGCAGGACTTCACCCCTTCGGCCACCTGGCCGCGGGTGGCCTGCTGGGCCTGTTCCAGGCTCTCGCCCTTGCCCAGCCGCTCGCCGAAGCTGCGGTTGCGCGACAGCGGCGAGGCGCAGGTGGCGACCAGGTCGCCGAGCCCGGCCAGGCCCGCGAAGGTCATCGGATCGGCGCCCAGCGCCAGCCCGAGCCGGGACGTCTCGGCCAGCCCGCGGGTGATCAGCGAGGCGATCGTGTTGTTGCCGAAGCCCATTCCGGCCGCCATGCCGCAGGCCAGCGCGATGACGTTCTTGACCGCGCCGCCGAGTTCGGTGCCGACCACGTCGATGTTGGTGTACGGACGGAAGTACGGGGCGTTGCAGGCACGCTGCACCGCGGCACCGCGGTCGGTGTCGGTGCAGGCCACCACCGTCGCGGTCGGCTGCTCCAGGGCGATCTCGCGCGCCAGGTTCGGGCCCGAGACGACCGCCACCCGGTCGGCCTCGGCGCCGGCCACCTCGCTGATCACCTCGCTCATCCGCTTGACGGTGCCCAGCTCGATGCCCTTCATCAGGCTGACCAGGGTGGCCTCGGCCGGGATCAGGGCGGCCCACCCGGTCAGGTTCTCCCGCAGCGTCTGGGACGGGATAGCCAGCACCACCAGGTCGGCGCCGTCCAGGGCCTCCGCGGCGTCGGAGGTGGCCAGCAGCGAGGGCGGCAGCGCCAGTCCGGCCAGGTAGTCCGGATTGACGTGCTCGCGGCTGATGGTGGCGGCCAGTTCCGGACGGCGCGCCCACATCACCGTGTCCGTGCCGGCATCGACCAGCACCTTGGCGAAGGTGGTCCCCCACGAACCCGAGCCCAGCACCGCCGCGCGGGTCACCGCCGACCCTCCTTCGCCGCCGGGCGCCGGTAGAACTCGGCCGGCGGCTGCTCGCCGCGGATGCCGGCGACCAGGTCCCGGACGGCGGCCATGATCCGGTCGGTCATCTGGTGCAGGACCACGGAGTCCGGCGCGCTGCCGGCGAAGTCTGACAGGTCAACCGGCGCCCCCGCGCTGATCGAGATCCGCTTGCGCGGCCAGGGCCGGAACCGGCGGGAGTAGACGTCGAGGAAGCGCTGGGCGCCCCACTGCCCCACCGGGATCACCGGCACCCCGGGC
>JAVEEO010000275.1 GCA_030840415.1 Pseudonocardiales bacterium
TACCTTGGCCGGCTGCGCCGCGACGGCGGGCAGGTGCCCGACCCAGCGGCCGGTGCGGTTGGCCTCGTACACCCCGAGCACGTCAGCGCCCCGGCCGGCCAGCGCGGTGGCGACCGGCAGCAGGAACGGGCCGGTGCCGGCGACCAGCACCCGGGGGCCCACCGCGACGCCGCTGCCCTTGAGCAGGGCCTGGGCGCCGCCGACGGTGAGCACGCCGGGCAGGTCCCAGCCGGGAAAGGGCACCTGCCGGTCGTAGGCGCCGACCGCGAGCACCAGCACGGCGGCGCTCAGGCAGACCTCGACGGGCCCGCCGGGAACGCGGCGGTCGACGGCCGCGACGGTGCAGCCGGACTCCTCGGCCCGTACCGACCACACCTGGTGCTCCAGCCGGAGGGTCAGTCGGCCGGTGGCGACCAGCCGTTCCAACCGGCCGGTCAGGTCGCGGTAGCGGGCGAGGTCGTGGTGGCCGGCCGAGGCTTGCGGGCCGGCCGGACCGTGCCGCCAGTACTGGCCGCCCAGCCGGACTCCGGAGTCGAGCAGGACCGTGCTGGCGCCCTGCTCGGCGGCGTGCACGGCGGCGGCCAGGCCGGCCGGACCGGCGCCGATCACGGCGACCGCCGCCGGTTCAGCGGACACGGCAGTCTCAGCGGACACGGCAGTCTCAGCGAGCGCGGCAGTCTCAGCGGGCGCGGCAGTCTCAGCGGGCGCGGCGGCCGGATCGGGCGCGGCGGCTTCAGGAAGGCCAGCTGTGGGCTCACCGGGCCAGGTCATCGTGGCCCGTTCCGGTCTGGGTGGTCACGGTCATGCCGGCAGCCGCGCTCACCTGGCAGGCGCGCTGGTTCGGGGTGCCGTCGATGTCGACCAGGCAGTCGTAACAGACCCCGATGCCGCAGAACAGCCCGCGCGGCCTGCCGTGCCGGCGGGTCAGCCGCCAGCTGTAGATGCCGGCGTCGATCAGGGCGGCCCCCACCGTCTGCCCGGCGGTGAAGCCGATCTCCCCGTCGTCGAAACGGAAAACGGTCATGTCAGCGCTCCGATCAGGCGGTCCGGGGCGAACGGCTTCGGGTCCACGCCCGGGGCCCGGCCGGTGATCAGGTCGGCGATCAGCTCGCCGGTGGCGGGGGACAGCCCGATGCCGGCACCCTCGTGCCCGCAGGCGTGCAGCAGGCCCGGCAGCCGGGAATCGGCGCCGATCACCGGAAGGTGGTCCGGGCAGTAGGGCCGCAGGCCGCCGTACACCCGCAGCAGGTTGATGCCGGCCAGCACCGGGAACAGCGCGACCGCCTGGGCGGCGAGCCGGCGCACCACCGGGATCGAGATCGTGGTGTCGAAGCCGACCCGTTCCCGGCTGGCACCGATCAGTACCGTCCCCGATCGGGTGCCCTCTACGACCGGCGACAGTTCCAGGCCCGCGCTGTCGGAGGCGACGTTGGCGACGTAGTCGGCGGAGTACACCTTGTGCCGCACCACCCGGGGCAGCGGCTCGGTGACCAGCACGAAGCCGCGCCGCGGCAGGATCGGCAGCTCGGCGCCCAGCCGGGCCGACAGCTGGCCGCCCCAGGTTCCGGCCGCGTTTACCACGTAGTCGGCGGCCACCGGACCGGTGCTGGTGCGCAGCCCGCTCAGCCGGCCACCGGTCAGCGTGCTGCCGGTGACCTCGACACCGGTCCGCAGCACGGCGCCGAGCCGGCACGCGGCGGCCAGCAGGCTGGCGGCGGCCAGCATCGGCTGCACCTGCATGTCGCCGGGGTAGAAGGCGCCGCCGGCGAAGGCGGGTGACAGGTGCGGCTCGGCCGCGCGCAGCTGTGCCTGGTCCAGCGGCTCACTGGCCACCCCGAGGGCGCGCTGCTCGGCGGCGAACTCGCGCAGGGCGGTGACGCCCTCGGCGGTGCCGGCCACCACCAGGCCGCCCTTGCGCTCGAGTTCGATTGCCTCGCTGCCCAGTTGCTCGCCGAGCTCGTTCCACAACACCGAGGACCGCAGCGCCAGTTGCAGCTCGGGGCCGGCCTGCTTGTCCGACAGCAACAGGTTGCCTTCACCGGCACCGGTGGTGCCGGCGGCGACCGAGCCGCGTTCGAGCACGGTGACCGCCAGGCCCGCGCGGGTGGCGTAGTAGGCGCAGGCGGCACCCACGATGCCCGCACCGACGACCACCACCCGAGTCACGCCAGTACTATGTCACACAGCACCGCGCGGTCATAGAACGGCTGGTCCGGCAGCGGCCGGTCGGGCTGCTCAGCCGCCGTACTGGGCAGCCGTCGAGGTGTCAGCCTTCTGCCACGGCCAGCGGCCGGTGATCTCGAGTTCGAGGGAGAAGCTGAGGAAGGTTCGGATGAGCACGATGCCGGCCAGCACCAGAACGCTGCGTACGGTCGGGGTCACCGCAACGGTGCGGATGATGTCGGCCGCGACCAGCAGTTCCAGGCCCAGCAGGATGGATCGTCCCAGCTGCTGGCGGTAGCGGCGGTAGGTATCGGGTTGCCGGTGGTAGATCCGCAGGCCGGCGGCGATGGTGGCGGCCAGGGCGCCCACGATGGTGACCGCGACCCCGGCGCCGTCGATGACCTTGCCGGCCGCCTCCACCGTCTCGCCGAAGGTCATGGCGTCGTCCGGTTTCCGATTGGCATGGCATCAGGGTGCCAGCCGCCGCCCCGACCGGCCGAACCGGCAGGACGGCGGGAGTGGCGAACGTCCCGCGGGAGGCGTGTGCCTGCGACGGCCGGCGGCGTTACCACCCGGTCGGGCCAGTGGTGGAAGGTCATGCCCAGACCGTCGAGATAGCCGGCGAGATCCTCCAGGCCCGGCGGCGTGCCTTCGGGTACCAGCACCGCACACAGGCCATCGGCACTGGGGAACCCGGATAGCCCATCAGTACCGGCTCGCGTACCCGCGAATGGCGCAGCAGGACTGTCTCGTCGCGCCACCGGCCACTCGCCCGGAACGACGCTGCCCGCCCGCCGAGGGCCGCACCAGCGTCTCCCACATCGTGGTCTCCTCCCCGACGCCGGCCGCGCGGCCGACGTCGGGGAGCAGTCTGTCGAGTACGGGGTTGATGCGCGATAAACCCCGGCCAACAGCTTTGCCGGGAATCGGGGAGGTCGGCTATCCGTGCAGCGAGACCGGCAGTTCGGTCAGGCCGCGCATCAGCGCCCCGTGCTCCCACTGCAGCGACGCGGGGTCTTCCGCCAGCCGCAGGTCCGGAAACCGGTTCAGCAGCTTGGTGAGCGCCACCTCCAGCTGGATCCGGGCCAGCGGTGCCCCGACGCAGTAGTGGGTGCCATGCCCGAAGCCCAGGTGGTTCTTCGGGCAGCGGGTGATGTCGAGCCGGTCGGCGTCGGGGTACTTGCTGGTGTCGCGATGCGCCGAATTCATCGACAGCGCGAGGATCTCACCCGCCGGGATGGTCACGTCGCCGAGCGTGATCGCCTCCTTGGTGAACCGGAAGGTGCCCACCGCGACACCGCTGTCGAAGCGGATCAACTCGTCGATCGCCGCGGGCAGCAGCGACATGTCAGCCCGCAGCCGGGCCAGTTCCTCCGGGTGGGTCAGCAGGCTGTGGATCACATTGGTCAGCGTGTGCATCGAGGTGACGTGACCGGCCATGATGATCAGGAAGAACATGCTCACCAGCTCGTCCTGGGTGAGCCGGTCGCCGCCGTCCTTGCCGTGCACCAGCATGCTGAGCATGTCCTGGCCGGGGTTGGCGCGCTTGGCCTCGATGCTGGCCTGGGCGTAGGCGATGACGCTGTTGGAGGCGGCCTCGACGACCTCGGGGTCGTGCCCGGCGCCCACCAGTTGCGCGGCCCACTGGTGGAACAGCGGCTTGTCCTCGGCGGGCACGCCGAGCACGTCGCAGATGGTGGTGATCGTCATCGGCTGGGTGAACCCGGCGATCAGATCCACCACCGGCCGGCCGTCGTCGAGGGCATCGAGCAGTTCGTCGGCCACCTGCTCCAGCCGGGGACGGGATGCCTCCATCCGCTTCGGGGTCAGTCCCTGGTTGGCCAGCGAGCGCAGCCGGGTGTGCCGCGGCGGGTCGCTGTTGAGCATGTGATTGGTCAGGTCGTCGTTGACGCCGATGCTGCCGGCCTCCTCGTCGTCGACGATCATTCCGGAATGGCGGGCGAACAGGTGATTCGCGCGGCTACCGTCCTTGCTGACCCGCGGATCGGTCAGCAGTTGACGGACCTCGTCGTAACCGGTGACCAGCCATACCTTCGCTCCGTGCGGGAAGATCACCGGATGCGCCGGCCCCATGGCCCGCAGCCGCTCCAGGGTCTCGTACGGGTGCGCCATGAAGTCCTTGGGGAGCTCTTCGACGGCTTGCGACGAAATCACGCTCATGCGGTATTACCTTCCTTTGTAGCGCGTTTGCCCGGGTTGCGCACGGCGAGTGTTGTTTTCCACCGTCCAAGGGGTGGGTCTCATGGCTTTGTAGAGCTCGGTTGGGCTCCGCAATATTGACTGTCTGCATTGCACCGTCCGCTGCACTAACGAGCGCACCGCTGTGTGGCATGTGTGAAAGATTTAGCGTCACTCCAGCGGTACTTTGACGCCATGGATTCCGGCGTCCTGCTGCAGGTCCTGCTCGGCGGGCTGGCCCAGGGCGCCGTGCTGGGGTTGGTGGCGCTCGGGTTCTCGCTGGTCGCCGGAACCGCCCGGCTGCTGCCGTTCGCCCATGGCGACCTGGTGCTCGCCTCGGCCTTCGTCGCCGTCCTCGCGGTTCTCGGGCGGACTCCCACCGCCGCCCGGCTGGCGGGCTACCCCTCGGTCGCACTGCTGCTGCTGAGCCTGGCCGCGGGCCTGGCGCTGTCCGGCCTGGTCGCCGCGCTGGTGGTGCTGCCGGCTGCCGCGCGCCGGCTCGGGCCGCTGGGCTGGATCGCCGGTGGCCTGGCAGCCGGGCTGCTGCTGCGCGCGACGCTGGCGTTCTACCTGCCGCAGCAGGCCTATGCGCTGCCGGACCCGCTGCGCATCGACGGGCTGGCCCCCGGTGGCCTGCTGCGGCTGCCCGGCGACGGCACGGTGCCGGTCCGGGTCGCCTGCGTGCTGGTGATCGGCCTGGTCGCCGGCCTGCTCACCGAGACGCTGCTGGCCCGGTCGCGGTTCGGCGCGGCGGTGCGGGCGGTGGCCGACGATCCGGTCGGTGCGGCGCTGTGCGGGGTGTCGCCGCGGCGGGTGCTGCTGGCGACCTTCCTGCTGGCCGGCCTGCTGGCGGCGGTGGCCGGCATCCTGGCGACGCCCGGCCGGGCCCTCTCGGTCGACGACGGGGCACTGCTAGGCCTCGATGCCGCGGCCGCCGCCGTGCTCGGCGGGATCGGATCGCTGCGCGGCGCCATGGCCGGTGGGCTGGCGGTCGGCACCACGCAGGCGCTGGCCGGCTACACCCTCGGCGCGGGGGTCGCTGAGCTGGTGCCGCTGGTGCTGCTGGTCGCGGTGCTGGCCGTGCGTCCGCCGGCCGGCGGGCCGGTCGGGGGCCGCCGTCCGCCGTCGGCAGCCCTCGGGTGAGCACCGTCGGCACCGCCCAGTCGCTGTGGCTGCTGGTCGCCGCACTCGGCCTTGCGCTGTCGGTCTGCTACGCGGGCAATCCCATGCTCGGGCAGGGCGCGTTCCTGGCGGTCGGCGGCTATGCGGTGGCGCTGCTCGGCCCCGGCGGCAGCGGGCTGCCGCTGGGGGTCGCGGCGGGCCTCGCGGTGCTGCTGGCAGCGGTGGCCGGCTACCTCACGGCGCTGGCCACCGCCCGGCTGGACGCCGGTTACCTGGCGCTGGCGACCTGGGCGCTGGCCTGGCTGGCCCAGCGCGTGCCGACGGCGTTTCCGAAGCTGTTCGGCGGCACCGAGGGCCTGGTCCGGCCCGCGCCGGCCCGGCTGGTGTCGCGCACCCTCGGCATCGAAGTCACCCTCACCGACCGGCTGAACCTGGCGCTGGCCGCCGCCTGTTGCCTGCTGGTGCTTCTCGCCCTGTACCGGCTCGGCCGTGGCCCGGGCGGGTTGGAACTGGCCGGCCTGCGCGAGGCTCCGGACCTGGCCGCCTCGCTCGGGATACCGCTGGCCGCCCGCCGGCGGGCCGTGCTCACGGCGACCGCCGCTCTGGGCGGCCTGGCCGGTGCCGGATCCACCGTCCTGGTAGGGGTGATCTCGCCCGCGGACGTCAGCCCGCTGCTGTCGCTGGAGCTGTTGGCCGCGGTGCTGATCGGCGGCACCGCGCGGTCCTGGGGACCGGTGCCGGGGGTCCTCCTGCTGGCGGTGCTGCCGGGTGGGGCGCTCGCGGTGACCGGGGCCGGCGGCGCACCGGCCCGCGGGGTGCTGGTGGCGCTGCTGCTGCTGGCCGCGCTGGCGGCCCGGGCGCTGGTCCGGCGGCAGGCGCGCCGGGACCGGCCGCCGCCACCGGGGTCGCAGCCCGCGCCGCCGGCCCGGCGGGGCACCGGCCTGGAGCTGCGCTCGGCCAGCGTCCACTACGCCGGGGTGACGGCGCTGGACGACGTCAGCCTGAGCTTGCGGCCCGGCCAGGTGCACGCGCTGATCGGCCCGAACGGCAGCGGCAAGTCGACCCTGCTGGACGTGCTGGCCGGGAGCCTGGACGCCGGGACGGTCCGGCTCGGCGCGGCGGTGCTGCCCGCCGGCACGGTCTGCGAGCGGGTCCGGGCCGGGGTGGTGCGCACCCCGCAGCACACCACGGTGCCGGCCGGGCTCAGCACGGTCCAGCAGGTTGCCCTGGGCGCACGCGGCGGCCACTGCTGGCCCCAGTCGGTGCCGCGCCACCTGCTGAGCACCCCGCGGTCCCGGCTGCAGGCGGCCCGGCTGCGGGCCGGCGTCACCGCCACCCTGGACGGCCTGGGGCTGGGCCGGCTGGCCGGCCTGGACCCCGCCGGGCTGAGCACCGGGGAGCGGCAACTGCTGCAGCTGGCCCGGGCGGTGGCCACCGGCGCCCCGGTGCTGCTCTTCGACGAGCCGGCGGCCGGCATGACGGCCGCCGAGCGCGCCGAGTTGCGCGGCGTGCTGCGCCGGTTGGCCGACGACGGCGCCACCGTCGGGATCGTCGAGCACGACCTGCGCTTGGTCGCCGCGGTGGCCGATCAGGTCACCGTGCTGGACGCCGGGCGGGTACTGGCCACCGGCGATGCGGCGGCGGTGCGCGCCGACCCCG
>JAVEEO010000294.1 GCA_030840415.1 Pseudonocardiales bacterium
CCATACATTCGTAATTACTTTGTGTGATCCATCGGTGCGATGCAGTCAGGTGCCGAACCCGAAGGACACCCTCATACCAACAGGGATCTAACCGGATTTAACTCGCTGTGATGGTGTTCAAGATCCCTCAAGGTTCGTCGGCGCCGTGAGTCGGGAGCGCCAAGAGCACCCGAGGGCGATCTGCCCGCCGTTCCGGACGGTGGCAACGCCCGAGATTGCATCCAGCAACGCTAGGACGACGCTTTCTTTCCGCTGGAGTCGTCAGCCGGGTCACCTGCTCGTCGGGTCCGTCGATCGGCGGCTCGACCGCGGCGCGGGGGGCGCTGGGCCGGTGTGCCGGACAGCTTGTCGATCTCGGCCCGCAACTGCGAGTTGGCGGTCCGCAGTGCCAGCACCATCTCCACGCCGGCGAGGTTCAGGCCGGCATCGAGCAGGCCGGCGATGTCGCGCAGCCGGTCGAGGTCGTTCTCGCTGTACCGGCGGGTACCGCCGGCGGTGCGCTGCGGGGTGAGCAGGCCGCGAGCCTCGTACTGGCGCAGGTTCTGCGGACCGCTGCCGACGAGCTCGGCGGCCACCGTGATGCCGTACAGCCCGCGGTTCGGGTCCGGCTGTTGGATGCCCATAGGACAACCTCCTCTCTGCTTGCGTCAGTCTAGAGAATGTGGTACAACAAATCTATATCAGCCAGAGCATATTAGGTGCGACGGCCGATGCGACCTAAGGAGCGTTTCTACCCGTCACGTGTGGAGGTGGCACCCATGTTGATCCGTACCGACCCGTTCCGCGAACTCGACCGCATGGCATCCCAGGTCTTCGGCACGATGGCCCGGCCGACCGCGATGCCGATGGACGCCTGGCGCGAGAAGGACCACTTCATCGTCGAGTTCGACCTGCCGGCGGTCGATCCCGAGAGCATCGATCTCGACGTCGAGCGCAACGTGCTGACGGTCCGAGCCGAGCGCCGGCTGCCGTCCGAGGGCGTGGAGTTGATCGCGGCCGAGCGCCCGCGCGGCGTGTTCAGCAGGCAGGTGATCCTGGGCGATGCCCTCGACACCGACAAGATCGAGGCCGGCTACCAGGCCGGCGTGCTGCGGCTGACCATCCCGGTCGCCGAGAGGGCCAAGCCGCGCAAGATCATGATTCAGAGCGACGCGCAGAACCGGCAGGCGATCTCGGTCTGATCGCAGCGTCGGCCCCGAGCACGGCCCGGAACGGCACCGCCGTTCCGGGCCTGCCTGCTCCGGCGGCGGGTCAGCCCTGCCAGGGGGACGGCGGGTCAGCCCCAGTGGGACGGCGCGTCAGCCCTGCCAGGGGGTCGGCTCGTCGGCCGGCACCAGCCGGTAGTGGACGGTCTCGTGCTTGAGCAGTCGGTGCGCCAGCGGCACCAGGCGGCCGTGCAGGATCGGGAACCGGCGGCCCAGCAGCGCCCGCGCCCGCTCGGCGTCGGCACCGGAGAGCAGGGTCGCGACGGCCGGCTGATCCGAGCCCTGCGGGCGGCCGGCGACCGAACAGGGCGCCACCCGGACCCCCGGGAAGTTACGCAGCCGCCGGGCCTTGCCCGAGGTCGACCAGGTGCGGAAGTAGCCGACGCCCTGCTCATCCACCCCGAGGTTGACCGGGGTGTCGACGGTCGAGCCATCGCGCCGGCGGGTGCTCAGCAGCACCGTGTCGGCGCGGCGCAGGTGCTCGAAGGACTCCGTCACGGCGCACCGGTCGCAACCGCGTTCGAGGTGACCAGCACGCCACCGGCCGCCTCGATCTCGGCCCGGGCCACCGCGCCCGACGCGGGAGTGACCGGCACCGTCAGGTCGGTCAGCAGCCGGACCGCCAGGCCCGCGGCCAGGGCGTCCAGCGCGCTGGCCCGGACACAGTGCGACTCGGCGATGCCGCACACGTCCAGCTCCTCGATGCCGGCGGCACGCAGCACCTCGGCCAGCGTCCGGCCGTCCGCGGTGGTGCCGTCGAAGGCCGAGTAGGCCGCCTGGTGCAAACCCTTCTTGACCGTCACGTCCGCACCTGCCGGTGCCAGGGCGGCCTGCACGGCCGGGTGCAATTCGGCGTTGGGCGTGCCGGCCAGGCCGTGCGGCGGCCAGCTGTCGACGAGGTCCGGATGGTCGGAGAAGTGCGACCCGGGGTCGGAATGCCAGTCCTGGCTGGTGACGGTGAGCCGGTAGGAGGAGCGGTGGCTCCGCAGATAGCCGGCTATCCGGTCGGCCACCTCGTTGCCCCCGGCCACCGCCAGCTCGCCGCCCTCGCAAAAGGTGGGCTGCACGTCGACCACCAGCAGGGCGCGCGAACCGGACATTGTGCTTCTCCCCTCGACGCGGGCCAGGACTGCGGGAACCCCACCATACGAGCGCTGGCGTTCCGGCGGGTGCGCCGGCTGGCACGATGGCTGAGTGGACATCGCGGTCGGTCTGGTAATCCTGGTAGCGGCTGCGACCCTGCTTGCCGCGACGGCCCGCCGGTTCAAGGTCTCCGAACCACTGGTGCTGACCCTGGCCGGGATCGCCGGCTCGTACCTGCCGTTCGTGCCGGACGTGGCGCTCACCCCTGACCTGGTGCTGCTCGGGCTGCTGCCGCCGCTGCTCTACACCACCGCGATCCGCACCTCGCTGGTGGACTTCAAGGCCAACCGTCGCTCGATCGGGCTGCTGTCGGTGGGCCTGGTGCTGTTCACCACCTTCGGAGTGGGTGTGGTC
>JAVEEO010000301.1 GCA_030840415.1 Pseudonocardiales bacterium
CAAGGCGAGGTTCACCGGCACCGGCCCGTTCGTCCAGGTGTCCCGGCTCGCGAACCCGCTGTTCAACGAGGTCATCGTGCCGATGGCCGAGAAGGACCTGTGGAACGCCCTGGAGCCGTACCAGGACCGCCGGTTCGCCAAGTACGTGCTCAAGCCGGAACTCGCGGGGCTGCTGCCGGTGCTCTACCCGACGGTCTTTCCCAAGCTGGCTGCCTACAAGAAACCGCGCTACGACCTGCAGGCGATCTTGCTGACCGGCATCCCGAAGGGGATCGTGCCGGGCTTCCAGAACAACACCGGCCCGGTGCTGGCCGACCTGCTGCGGCTGAACCTGGCGGTGCCGCCGAGCAAGAACCCCAACCCGATCGGGCTGATCGCCGGTGACGCGGCCGGCTTCCCGAACGGGCGCCGGGTGGTCGACGACGTGACGGCCATCGAGCTGCGGGCGGTCGCGGGAGCCACGATTCCGCTGGTGGACAAGTCCTTCACGCCCGACGCGGCCGCCGCCAAGCTGACCGACGGCACCACCAACACCAACGCCCCGTACCTGAACACCTTCCCCTACCTGGGCACTCCGGCCGGGGGATACCAGACCAAGCCGGCCGTGCCGGCGGTCTGATCACCTACCCCGCGCTGCCGGCTGGGCCATCCTCCGGCCGGCAGCGCGGCCCAGCCGAACGGAAAGGACCACCGGATGACCGAGGACCACAGCCATGCGGGGCAGGGGCCGGTGCTGCTGGACATCGGCGGCGACATCGGCGCGCTGATCCTGACGATGCCCGCCGCCCTGATCGGTGCGGAGGTGGAGGCCCGGCCGATCGCCGGTGCCGCCTTCGACGGCTATCACCCCGGCAGCCACCTGCCGCACGTCGCGGTGCTGGCCCGGCCCGGATCGCCGGTCCGGCACACCGCGGTGTTCGCCGAGTTGCAGGGCGGCGAGTACGAGCTGTATCTGCGCCCGGACCAGCCGGTCCGCCTGACCGCGGTCGTTCGCGGTGGCGAGGTCAGCACCGCGACCTGGCCGGAGAGCTGATCCGGCCGGCTGATCAGAGCTCGTCGAGCACCGCCTGGCGCAGGATGTCCAGGCCCAGGCTGCCCATGTCCAGCGCTCGGCGGTGGAAGGCCTTGAGGTCGAAGTCGGCACCCTCGCGGGCCCGGGTCTCGTCGCGCAGTTGCAGCCAGAGCCGTTCGCCGATCTTGTACGACGGGGCCTGGCCCGGCCAGCCCAGGTAGCGCTCGAGCTCGTAGCGCAGGAACTCCGGGCCCATGTTGGCGTGGTTGGTCAGGAACTGCCAGGCCTTGTCGTAGGTCCAGTCCCCGCCACCCACCTCGGCGGGCGCCGGGAAACCGCAGTGCACCCCGATGTCGATCACCACCCGGGCCGCCCGCAGCGACTGGCCGTCCAGCAGCCCGAGCCGGTTGCCCGGGTCGTCCATGTAGCCCAGGTCGGCCATCAGCCACTCGGCGTACAGCGCCCAGCCCTCGCCATGTCCGGACACCCAGGACGCCAGCCGCCGCCAGCGGTTGAGCGACTGCTTGCACTCCACCGCCTGCGCGACCTGCAGGTGATGGCCCGGCACCCCCTCGTGGTAGACGGTGGTCAGCTCGCGCCAGGTGGAGAACTCGGTCACGCCGGCCGGCACCGACCACCACATCCGGCCCGGACGGGAGAAGTCGTCGGAAGGCCCGGTGTAGTAGATGACGCCGGTGTGGGTGGGCGCGATCCGGCATTCCAGCCGGCGGACCTGCTCGGAGATCTCGAAGTGGTTGCGGCCCAGTGCCTCGATCGCGGCGTCGGCGCGCTCCTGCATCCAGGCCTGCAGCTGCTCGGTGCCGTAGAGCTTGCGCACCGGGTCGGCGTCCAGCAGCGCGATCGCCTCGCTCACCGTGGCACCGGACTTGATCTCGTCGGCCGCCTCGGCCATCAGCCGCTCGATGCGGTCCACCTCGCTCAGGCCCCAGTCGTAGGTCTCGGCCAGGTCCACCGTGGCGCCGAGGAACTGGCGCGAGAGCACCGGGTAGCGCTGCACGCCGACCGCGTCGGCGACCGGCGCCTGGCCGACCAGCTCATCGGCGAGGAAGTCCCGCAGCCGCCGGTAGCCGTCCTGGGCGGCCTCGGCGCCGCGCTCGAGATCGGCGCGCAGCGCGTCCGGCACCGGTGCTGTGCCACTGGGAGTACCGGACCGGGCGCCGGCCACGAAGCCGGCGAAGAAGCCGTCCGGACCGAGGTTGTCCTCGCACTGCACGATGCAGGCCTGCACCTGCCGGCGCGGCGCGACATCGCCGCGGCTGGCCGCCAGCCGCAGCGACTCGGTGTAGCCCTCGATGGCGGCCGGCAGCGCCCGGAGCCGGCCGGCGATCCGCGACCACTCCTCGGCCGTGCCGGTCGGCATCAGGTCGAAGACGTCGCGCAGGTTCTGCACGGGGCTGGCGATGTTGTTCAGCTCCGACAGCGTCAGGCCCAGCTCGTACAGGTCGTCGTGCACCGTCAGCCGCTCGGTCATCGCGGCGATGGTCACCTTGTCGGTGTCGTCGGCCGGGGTCGCCGCCCGCAACTCGCGCAGCGTCTGCCGGTCGAGCTCGGCCTGGGCCTGCAGGCCGGCCGGCGACAGGTCCGGCATCCGCTCGTCGAAGCCCGGGACGCCGATGAACGTCGCGGCCAAGGGATCGAGTTCGAGTTGGGCGTCGAGGTGGCGTTCGGCGAGGGCGTCCACATCGGTGTGGTGCCGGCCTCGACCGGCGGCAGTGGCGGCATCGCTGGCAGCAGAGGGCGTCATGCTCTGCAACCTAGTGCCCCCGGCTGGCGGCAGCCAGACGGATCGCTGCCGGACTGGTCCCTGCCGCCCGGATCGGGCGGCAGAGGCGATCGCCTAAACTCCGGAGAACTGAGCAGCGCCGGTTCCCGGTGCGCGTCCGAACGCACGCGAGAGGCGATTGATGTCGAAGATCAAGGTGGTAGGTACCGTCGTCGAGCTGGACGGCGATGAGATGACCAGGATCATCTGGCAGTTCATCAAGGACCGGCTGATCCACCCCTACCTGGACGTGAACCTCGACTACTACGACCTCGGCATCGAGCACCGCGACGCGACCGACGACCAGGTCACCGTCGACGCCGCCGAGGCCATCAAGCGGCACGGGGTGGGCGTCAAGTGCGCCACCATCACCCCGGACGAGGCCCGGGTGGAGGAGTTCGGCCTCAAGCAGATGTGGCGCTCGCCCAACGGGACCATCCGCAACATCCTGGGCGGCGTGATCTTCCGCGAGCCGATCATCATGGCCAACGTGCCGCGGCTGGTGCCGGGCTGGACCAAGCCGATCGTGGTCGGCCGGCACGCCTTCGGTGACCAGTACCGCGCGACCGACCTAGTGGTGCCCGGCGAGGGCACCCTGACGCTGACCTTCACCCCGGCCGACGGCGGCGAGCCGGTGGAGCTCAACGTCTTCGACTTCCCCGGTGCCGGTGTCGCGCTGGCGATGTACAACCTGGACGCCTCGATCCGGGACTTTGCCCGGGCCTCGCTGAACTATGGCCTGCAGCGCAACTTCCCGGTCTACCTGTCGACCAAGAACACCATCCTCAAGCGCTACGACGGCCGGTTCAAGGACATCTTCGCCGAGGTGTACGAGAGCGAGTTCAAGGCCGACTTCGAGGCAGCCGGGCTGACCTACGAGCACCGGCTGATCGACGACATGGTCGCCGCCGCGCTGAAGTGGGAGGGCGGCTACGTGTGGGCCTGCAAGAACTACGACGGCGACGTCCAGTCC
>JAVEEO010000102.1 GCA_030840415.1 Pseudonocardiales bacterium
CAACCCGGTGCTGATCGGTGAGCCCGGGGTGGGCAAGACTGCCGTCGTCGAAGGGCTCGCCCAGGCGATCGTCAAGGGCGAGGTTCCGGAGACGCTGAAGGACAAGCAGCTCTACACGCTTGACCTCGGCTCGCTGGTCGCCGGCAGCCGCTACCGCGGCGACTTCGAAGAGCGGCTGAAGAAGGTCCTCAAGGAGATCCGCACCCGCGGCGACATCATCATGTTCATCGACGAGATTCACACCCTGGTGGGTGCGGGTGCCGCCGAGGGCGCGATCGATGCGGCCTCGATCCTCAAGCCGATGCTGGCCCGCGGCGAGCTGCAGACGATCGGCGCCACGACCCTGGACGAGTACCGCAAGCACCTGGAGAAGGACGCCGCACTCGAGCGCCGCTTCCAGCCGGTACAGGTCGGCGAGCCGTCGGTGGCGCACACCATCGAGATCCTCAAGGGCCTGCGGGACCGCTACGAGGCCCACCACCGGGTCTCGATCACCGACAGTGCACTCGTCGCGGCCGCAGGTCTTGCCGACCGCTACATCTCCGACCGGTTCCTGCCGGACAAGGCGATCGACCTGATCGACGAGGCCGGCTCCCGGATGCGGATCCGCCGGATGACCGCGCCGCCGGACCTGCGCGAGTTCGACGACCGGATCGCCGACGTCCGCCGCGACAAGGAGTCCGCGATCGACGCGCAGGACTTCGAGAAGGCCGCCTCCTTGCGCGACAAGGAGAAGAACCTGCTCAACGACAAGGCCCAGCGCGAGCGGGAGTGGAAGGCCGGTGACCTCGACGTGGTCGCCGAGGTCGACGACGAGCAGATCGCCGAGGTGCTGGCCAACTGGACCGGTATCCCGGTGTTCAAGCTGACCGAGGAGGAGACCGCCCGGCTGCTGCGGATGGAGGACGAGCTGCACCGGCGGGTTATCGGTCAGCACGACGCGATCCGCGCGGTGTCCCAGGCCATCCGGCGCACCCGGGCCGGCCTGAAGGACCCCAAGCGTCCCGGTGGCTCGTTCATCTTCGCCGGCCCGTCCGGCGTGGGTAAGACCGAGCTGGCCAAGACGCTGGCCGAGTTCCTGTTCGGTGACGCCGACGCGCTGATCCAGCTGGACATGTCGGAGTTCCACGACCGGTACACGGTCTCGCGCCTGGTTGGTGCGCCTCCCGGCTACGTCGGCTACGACGAGGGTGGCCAGTTGACCGAGAAGGTGCGGCGCAAGCCGTTCTCGGTGGTGCTGTTCGACGAGGTGGAGAAGGCCCACCCGGACGTCTTCAACACGTTGCTGCAGGTGCTGGAGGACGGCCGGCTGACCGATGGCCAGGGCCGGATCGTGGACTTCAAGAACACCGTCCTGATCCTGACCACCAACCTCGGCACCAAGGACGCGTCCAAGTCCGTCGGAGGCCTCGGCTTCGCCGGTGCCAACGACACGGTGTCGAACTACGACCGGATGAAGCAGAAGGTCAACGACGAGCTCAAGCAGCACTTCCGGCCCGAGTTCCTCAACCGGATCGACGACATCGTGGTCTTCCACCAGCTGACCGAGGCCGAGATCGTGGAGATCGTCGACCTGATGGCGGCCCGGGTCGACACCCAGCTGCGCAACAAGGACATGGCGTTGGAGCTGACGGCGGCGGCCAAGGCCCTGCTGGCCAAGCGGGGTTACGACCCCGTGCTGGGCGCCCGCCCGTTGCGGCGCACCATCCAGCGCGAGATCGAGGACACGCTGTCGGAGAAGATCCTCTTCGGCGAGCTGGGCAGCGGCCAGATCGTGGTGGTCGACACCGAACTCGACGCCGAGGGCAAGGAGCAGTTCAGCTTCCGCGGCGAGTCCAAGGCCGAGCTGGTGGTTCCGGACGCACCGCCCACCGAGACGGTCGGCACCGTCGAGTAGCAATTGCAGTCGGTGCGAAGACCCCGGCCCCGGATTCTCGGGACCGGGGTCTTTCGCATTCAGATCTGTCCGGCTTCCAGATCCGGCCTCGCCCGGCTCCGTGTTCTCGCGCACCTTTGGTATCCGATTTCGTCGCCGGGGCGTGCGAATCGGAGACCAACGCGCCGGCGAGGGGCGGCAAGGACCGGTCAGGACGGCAGGGCGAACCGGCCGTCCGGCAACGGATCCACCAGGCCGTCGGCGACCAGGGCGTCCAGCGCGCGCTGCCGCTGGCCGGGCTCGGGCCACGCCGCGTCCAGCGCGGTGGCGGGCACCGGATCGGGGCAGCCGCGCAGCACGTCCAGCAGCAGGCCGCGGACCTGCCGGTCGGTGCCGGCGAACCGCTGCGGGGTGGGCGCCGGGCCGGTGGCTGGTGGGTAACCCGCCAGCCGCCAGGCGCACCGGTGCCGGATCGGGCAGGCCGAGCAGGCCGGTGTGCCGGCCGTGCACAGCAGCGCCCCGAGTTCCATCAATGCCGCGCAGAAAGCGGATGCCGCTGCAGCCTCGGCCGGCAGCACGGCCTCCATGGCCGCCAGGTCCCGGGCGGTGGACGGCGGTCCGGGCAGCGCCTGGCCGGCCACCGCGCGGGCCAGTACCCGGCGGATGTTGATGTCGACCACCGCGGCCCGGCCGCCGAAGGCGAACGTCTGGACCGCCCGCGCGGTGTACTCGCCGACGCCCGGCAGCGCCAGCAGGTCGGCCAGGCCGGCCGGGACCTGGCCGCCGTGCCGGGCCACGATCGCGGTGGCGCAGCCGTGCAGCCGCAGCGCCCGGCGCGGGTAGCCGAGCTTGCCCCACATCCGCACCGCTTCGCCGGGGGAATCGGCGGCCAGCTCCGCCGGGGTCGGCCAGCGCTCCAGCCAGTTGCGGTAGGCCGGCAGCACCCGGACGACCGGCGTCTGCTGCAGCATCACCTCACTGACCAGCA
>JAVEEO010000331.1 GCA_030840415.1 Pseudonocardiales bacterium
TTGGCGCTGCTGCCAGCCGACCTGGCGGCCGAGCGAACCCCCTGGCCGTCGCCGCTGCTGGCCGCGTTGCCCGACCTGCTCGCCCAGCGGCACCGGGGCCGGTTGGCGGTGCTGGCCAGTGGCGACCCGATGTTCTACGGCATCGGCAGCACCCTGGTGCGGTTGCTGGGTGCGGCGTCGGTCCGGGTGATCGCGCAGCCGTCCTCACTGTCGCTGGCTGCGGCCCGGCTGGGCTGGCCGGTCGAGGAGATCGAGGTGCTGAGCGTGCTGGGCCGCCCGGTTGCCGGGCTGCACCCGCTGCTGCAACCCGGCCGCCGGCTGCTGGTGCTGCTCGGCTCGGCCGCCGACGCGGAGCCGGTGGCCGCCCTGCTGCGCGAACGCGGCCTGGGGCCGAGCGAGCTGGTGCTGCTGTGCCAGCTGGGTGGGCCGGCCGAGCGGCTGGTGCGCGCGCGTGCCGAGGACTGGGCGGACGGCCTCGACGAAGCGCTGGCGGTGCTCGCGATCGAGGTCCGCCCGGCACCGGGCGCGGCGTTGCTGCCGGCGCTGCCCGGCCTGCCCGACGCCGCCTTCGACACCGACGGCCAGCTCACCAAGGCCGAGGTGCGGGCGGTCACCCTGGCGGCGCTGGCCCCGGTGCCCGGCCAGTTGCTGTGGGACGTCGGGGCCGGCAGCGGCAGCGTCGGCATCGAGTGGATGCGCAGCCACCCGTCCTGCCGGGCGGTGGCGATCGAGACCCGGGCCGACCGGCGGGACCGGATCGCGGCCAACGCCCGAGCGCTGGGGGTGCCGGGCCTGCGAGTGGTGGCCGGGCGCGCGCCCGGGGCACTGGCCGGGCTGCCCGCCCCGGACGCGGTCTTCGTGGGCGGCGGAGTCAGCCTGCCCGGTGTGCTGGAGGCCTGCGAGTCCGCGCTGGCGCCCGGTGGCCGGCTGGTCGCCAACGGCGTGACGCTGGAGTCCGAGGCCGTGCTGGCGGACTGGTACCGGCGTCTCGGCGGTCGGTTGGTGCGGATCTCGGTGCAACGGGCCGAGCCGGTCGGCGGGTTCACCGGCTGGCGGCCGGCGATGCCGGTGACCCAGTGGTGCCACACCAAACCCGACACCGACTTCGACACCCCTGGTGGTGCGCGCGCATGACCGTCCACTTCATCGGTGCCGGCCCCGGGGCCGCGGACCTGATCACCTTGCGTGCACAGCGGATTCTCGCCTCGTCCCCGGTCTGCCTGTACGCCGGCAGCCTGGTGCCGGCCGAGGTGCTGGGGCACTGCCCGCCCGGTGCCCGGCTGGTCGACACCGCCGGCCTGAGCCTGGACGAGATCGTGGCCGAGCTCGTCGCCGCCGACCGGGCCGGCCTGGACGTGGCCCGGCTCTGCAGCGGTGACCCGTCGCTGTTCAGTGCGGTGGCCGAGCAGGTCCGCCGGCTCCAGCAGGCCGGCATCGACTACGACATCACGCCGGGGGTGCCGGCGTTCGCGGCCGCCGCGGCGGCGCTGGGGCGCGAGCTGACCGTGCCGGGGGTCGGGCAGAGCGTGATCCTGACTCGGACGGCCGAGCGGGCCACCGCGATGCCGCCGGGGGAGGAGTTGGCCACCCTCGGAGCTGGCGGCGCCACCCTGGTGCTGCACCTGGCGGTGCAGCGGATCGATGCGGTGGTGGCCGAACTGGTGCCCGGCTATGGCGCCGACTGCCCGGTCGCCGTGGTGGCGTACGCGAGCCGGGCCGAGCAGCAGATCCTGCGGGGCAGCCTGGCCGGCATCGGCGAGCAGGTCCGGCAGGCCGGCATCCGGCGCACGGCGGTGATCGTGGTCGGCCGGGTGCTGGCCGCCGCCGGCTTCCCGGACAGCTACCTGTACTCCGCCGACCGGGACCGCAATGAGCGCTGAGCGAGCGCTGAGCGACGCTGAACGCGCGCCCGAGCGCGGCATAACTTGGTCAACTGCGATTCGTCAGGCATGATTTTGGGGTGTCGGACGCAGTTCAGTATTCCGAGCAGGACAATGCCACGCTGCTGTCGGTGGGCGCGGCGGCCGGCCGCCTGGGAGTAGCCCCGGCCACGGTGCGCAGCTGGGAGCGCCGCTACGGCCTGGCGCCCGGCGGCCGCAGCAGCGGCGGTCACCGCCGCTACACCGAAGCCGATCTCGGCCGGTTGCACCTGATGCAGGAACTGGTCAGTCGGGGCCAGACCCCGGCCGCCGCGGCCCGGGCGGTGTTGGCGGGCAACCCCGAGCACAGCAGCGTCACGACCCGGCCGGCCGTGCCCCAGCAGGACAGCCGCCCGCGCCCGACCAACCGCGGCGGCGGGCCCGGCGGCCGGGTGCTGGCGGTGCCGGGTGCCTCGCCGGAGGTCCGCGGCCTGGCCCGGGCGGCCAGCCGGCTGGACGCCGACGCCGCGACCGGCCAGCTCGGCGACCTGCTGGTCGACCGGGGCGCGGTCCGCACCTGGGACGAGGTGCTGCGCCCGGTGCTGGCCTCGATCGGCGAGCGCTGGGTGCGGGCGGGTGTCGACGTCGAGCACGTGCTGTCGGAAGCGGTGATGGACGCGCTGCGCTCCTACCGGGCCTTCCTGCCGCGCCCGGTGCCCGGCCCACCGGTCTTGCTGGCCGGCGCGCCGGAGGAGCAGCACACCCTGCCGCTGCACGTGCTGGCGGCCGCCCTGGCCGAGCTGCGGATCCCGCTGCGGTTGCTGGGCGGCCGGGTGCCGACCAGCGCGCTGCTGGCTGCCGCCCGCCGGACCGGGGCCGCGTCGATCTTCCTGTGGCGTCACAACGGGGCCGGCCACGCTGCTGCCGAACCGGGTTCGCCCGCCGAGCCGTCCGAGCCGTCCGAGCTTGCCGAGCTTGCCGAGCTGGCCCGGCTGACCCACCGCCGGCCGGCCCGGCTGCTGGTGGTCGGCGGCGCGGGCTGGCACGCGGCCCGGCCGCCGGGAGCGCGCTACGCCCTGGACCTCGCCAGCGCCGTGGCGTTGCTCCGGCCGACGACCCGATAACCTGGGCAAGTCATGGCAGCAGCGAAGCGGTACCGATGACCGGCCCCGACGTCCTGGTGACCGGCGCGTCCGGGTTCATCGGGTCGCACCTGTGCCGTGCCCTCGAGCAGTCAGATCATCGGGTGCGAGCCATGACCAGGCACCCGGACGACTACACCGGCGCCGGCACCCCGGTGGCCGGCGATGTCAGTGAGCCGGCCAGCCTGCGGGCGCCGCTGGCCGGCGTCCGGGCCGCCTACTATCTTGTGCATTCCCTGGAATCGGCGCAGTTCGAACGACTCGACGCCGAGGCCGCCCAGGCGTTCGGTGCCGCCGCTGCCGAGGCCGGCGTCGAGCGGATCATCTACCTCGGCGGGCTGGGGGCCGACGGCCAGCAGCTCTCGGCGCACCTGCGCTCCCGCCGGGCGGTGGAGGGCCTGCTCGGCCAGGCCGGGGTGCCGGTGACGGTGCTGCGCGCGGCGGTGGTGATCGGGCACGGCGGCATCTCCTGGGAGATCACCCGGCAGTTGGTCGACCACCTGCCGGCGATGGTCGCCCCGCGCTGGGTCAGCACCCGCACCCAGCCCATCGCGCTGGCCGACGTGGTGCGCTACCTGGTGGCGGTGCTGGCCGAACCCGAGGCGGCCGGCAAGGTGTACGAGATCGGTGGCCCGGAGGTGCTGCGCTACATCGACATGCTGCGGCGGGCGGCCCGGATCCAGCAACGGCGCGCCCTGCCGGTACTGCCGGTGCCACTGCTCACCCCTCGGTTGTCCTCGGCCTGGCTGGCGCTGGTGACCGATGTGAACCTGGCGACCGCCCGCACCCTGGTGGACTCGATGACCACCGAGGTGGTGGTGCGCGAGAACTCCATCCAGCGGCTGGTGCCCGGCCCGACGATCGGCTACGACGAGGCGGTGCGGCAGGCCCTGGCGGCCCGCCAGGCCGCGACAGGCGAGGTCGCCGAGGCCGGCCCCGTTCCCGGATGAGGCAGCCTCCGCCGATCCGGTCGGCCCCGGCGATCGGAGCGGCACGCGCGCCCGGATGGCGCGCCCGGCTGACCGAGCTGCTGCGGCCGGCCCTGGTCGACAAGGTGCCCCGCGACCACCGCGAGTCCGACCGCGCGTTCCGCCGGCGTCGGCTGGTAGTGGTGCTGGTGCTGGCCGCCGGCGCGCTGCTGCTGGGCCTGTCGCTGTCGGTCCGGCCGGCCGATCCGGCGTTCTACCCGCTGACCACCGGGCTGGCCGCGGTCTGGTTGCTGGGCGGCCTGGGCTCGGGACCGCTGCACCTGGGCCGGATCAGCTTCCGCGGCCAGCTGCGGCGGCCGGTGCTGACTCCGGTCGTCCTCGGGCTGGCCGCGGCCGCGGTGTTCGTACTGGGGGCCCTGGTGGTGCGCGAGATCGGGCCGCTGCGCGACTTCACCGAGAATGTGCTGGCCCATGCCCGGTACGGCTCGTTGCCGCTGGTCGCCGCCATCACGGTGGGAAACGGCATCGCCGAGGAGACCTTCTTCCGGGGTGCGCTGTTCGCCGCGCTCGGCGACCGGCATCCGGTGCTGGCCTCGACGGCGATCTACGCGGTGGTGACGGTGGCCAGCGGCAACCCGATGCTGGTGTTCGCCGCTGCCACCCTGGGCCTGGTGCTCGGGCTGCAGCGGCGGGCCTCCGGCGGGATCCTGGCGCCGATGCTGACCCATGTCACCTGGTCGACCGCGATGCTGCTGGTGCTGCCGCCGCTGTTCGCCCGCTGACCCGGTTCGCTCGCTCAGTCCCGCTCGGCGGGCTGGCCGTAGCCGGCGAACGCCTCCCGGACCGCGGCCAGCTGGCCGGCGTCCAGCAGGTGCGGGGCGCCGGCCTGCCGGGCCCGCCAGGCCAGCTCGGCGGTGTACTCGACCGCTTCGGCGACCGCCATCGCGGCGGTGAGGTCGGCACCCACCGCGACGACGCCGTGATTGGCCAGCAGCACCGCGAAGCCGTCGCCCAGCGTCCGGACGCAGGACTCGGCCAGTTCCGCGGTGCCGTAGCGGGCATAGGGGGCCACCGGGACGGAGCCGCCGGCCCGCACGATCAGGTAGTGCACCGGCGGCACCGGCTCGCCGAGCACCGCGAAGGTGGTGGCGAACATCGAGTGGGTGTGCACCACGGCGCCGACGTCCGGGCGCTCGGAGTAGACCGCCAGGTGCAGCGCCAGCTCCGAGGTGGGCCTGAGGGCACCGTCGAGCTGGCTGCCGTCCGGGCCGAGCACCGCCACGTCCTCGGCCCGCATGCCGGTATACGCCACCCCGGTGGGGGTGATCGCGATCGTGCCGGTGGCCGGGTCGCGCACCGAGACGTTGCCGGACGTGCCGCGAACCAGCCCGGTGGCCAGCAGCTCCGAGCAGGCCAGCACGACCCGTGAGCGGTGGTCGGGGAGCAACACGGCTGATTACGCTACCAACCATGCGAACCATCGACTGGGCCGACGGCACGGTACGGATCATCGATCAGACCCGGCTGCCGGCCGAGCTGGTCGGCATCGACGTCGGCGAGGTGGACGAGCTGGTGGTGCACATCCGGTCGCTGGCGGTGCGCGGCGCGCCGGCGCTCGGGGTGGCCGGCGCACTCGGAATGGCGCTGGCCGCCTACCGCTCGGCCGAGTCCGGTGGCGATCTGGACGCCGATCTGGCGGTGGCGGCGGACAAGCTCAGCCAGGCGCGGCCGACCGCGGTGAACCTGTCCTGGGGGGTCGAGCAGCTGCGTGCCGCCCGGGCCGCCGGCGCCGGTGCCGAGCAGTTGCTGGCCGCCGCGCTGGCGATCCGGGACGCCGACATCGAGATCAACCAGGCGCTCAGCGACCGCGGCGCGCAGCTGCTGGCCGGGTCCCGCCGGGTGCTGACGCACTGCAATGCCGGCGCGCTGGCCTGCGTCGAGTTCGGCACAGCGCTGGGGGTGATCGAGCGGCTGCACGCCGCCGCGCCGCTGGAGATGGTCTACGTCTGCGAGACCCGGCCGCTGCTGCAGGGCAGCCGGCTGACCGCCTGGGAACTGGGACAGCGCGGCATCCCGCACCGGATCATCGCCGACTCCGCCGCGGCCGGGCTGATGCTCGGCGGACAGGTGCAGGCGGTGGTGGTGGGCGCCGACCGGATCGCGGCCAACGGCGACGTCGCGAACAAGGTCGGCACCGTCTCGCATGCGCTGGCCGCCAGCTATGCCGGCCTCCCGTTCGTGGTGGCGGCGCCGGAGTCCACCATCGACCCCGGCACCGAGAGCGGAGCCGAGATCTCGATCGAGCTGCGCGACGCCGAGGAGGTGCTGGCACTGGCCGGCCGCCGGGTGGCGGCACCGGGTAGCAGTGGCTGGAACCCGGCCTTCGACGTCACCCCGGCGGCGTTGGTGACCGCGATCGTCACCGAACGGCGCACCATCGACGGCCGGGCCTGTGAACTCCGGCCGGAGGTGGTCCTGGCCGGGGACGCGGGGTTGGCCACCGCGGGCTGAGCGGGCACGGTTAGATGTGCAGGTGCCTGCCGAACGCCACCCCCTGGAGCAGCATTTCCTCACCGGGCTGACCGCCCTGCGGTCGGGCCCGGGCCGCGACCTCGACGCGCCGATCCGGCCGGGCAGCGCACTGAGCATCCGGCAGGCCGGCGAGCTGTTCTGGGCCCAGTGCGAGTCCCGGCAGGCCGACCTGACCGCGATCTGGATGCAGACCCAGGGACGCGGCTTCTACACCATCGCCTCGTCCGGGCACGAGGGCAACGCGGCCGTCGCCGC
>JAVEEO010000332.1 GCA_030840415.1 Pseudonocardiales bacterium
GCGTGCGGCTGGTCCAGCCACTGCGACGGGCGGAAGCTGTGGCGATAGACGGCCAGCGCCGGCTCGGTGCTGGCGGCCGAGAAGTGGTGGGCGAACGAGAACGGCAGCCCGAGTAGCCCGGCCAGCCGGGCGCTGAAATCGCTGGAACCCAGCAGCCACACCTGTGGCAGTCCGGCCGCGGTCGGCACCGCCTGCAGCCTGGCCGGGTCGCCGGCCAGCATGGCGATCAGCTCGGCCAGCTCGGCGGGGAAGTCCTCGGCCGACAGGCCCTGGACGCTGCGGCGCAGGGCCAGCGCGGTCCGCTGGTCGGTGCCGGGCGCGCGTCCGATGCCGAGGTCGATCCGGCCGGGATGCAGGGACTCCAGGGTGCCGAACTGCTCGGCGACCACCAGCGGGGCGTGGTTGGGCAGCATCACGCCACCGGATCCCACCCGGATGGTGCTGGTGGCCGCGGCGAGGTGAGCCATCAGTACCGACGGTGACGAGCTGGCGATCGCCGGCATGTTGTGGTGCTCTGCCACCCAGAATCGCCGGTAACCCCACGCCTCGGCCCGGCGGGCCAGTTCGGTGGTGTAGCGCAGCGCCTCGGTGGTGTCGCCCTTGCTGCTGACCGGGGCCAGGTCGAGTATTGACAGCGGAACAGTGTTCACGCTGGCTGCAACCACCCGGCCCCGGGCGCTCTTCCCGGCGGCCGCCGACGGGCGCGTTTTGGTATCGGGTGCACAAGTGGGTAAACTCAACCGTTGGCGCATGCCGCCGGTTTCCATGCCCAGACTTCTGGGCTTCTCGCTGTGGCCGCGAGTGGTGATCGGCCCTCATCGACAAGCGCCGGACGAAGTCGTCGACGCGGTGACCCCGTGCTTGCTGGCCGTGTCCGAACTGTACGAGACGAAACGTAACGAAAAGCGGAGGCTATGGCCAAAAAAGACGGGGCCATCGAGGTCGAGGGCAAGGTGGTCGAACCACTGCCCAACGCGATGTTCCGGGTGGAGCTGAGCAACGGGCACAAGGTTCTGGCGCACATCAGCGGCAAGATGCGTCAGCACTACATTCGAATCCTGCCCGAAGACCGGGTCGTGGTGGAACTCTCACCGTACGACCTCACCCGCGGGCGGATCGTCTACCGCTACAAGTAAGCCGACCGATGACGATGGCTGCCGTTTCCCGCGGCGGCCATCACGTTCGAAACCAGGAGTAACAGGCGTGAAGGTCAAGCCCAGCGTCAAGCCGATCTGCGACAAGTGCAAGGTCATTCGTCGCCACGGTCGGGTCATGGTCATCTGCGACAACCTGCGCCACAAGCAGCGCCAGGGCTGAGCCAGAGACCCTCTGAGCCACCAAGCACCACCAGCACGACCCCAGCACGCGCAATCCTCCCCGTTCGGCCGGCCTCCGGTGCGGAACGGGGCCACCCCCGGTCGGAGGCCGGGGCCGCTGCATCGAGGCTGATCTGATCAGCACCGGTCGGGCAGCAGCGGACGGATGCGCACAACACCTCCGAAGGAACGAAGGAGAACGCCCCGAATGGCACGTCTTGCCGGCGTTGACCTGCCCCGCGAGAAGCGGATGGTCATCGCGCTCACCTACATCTACGGCGTCGGACCCACCCGTGCGAAGGAGACCCTCGAGGCGACCGGCATCAGCCCGGACCTGCGAGCCCGCGACCTGAGCGACGAGGACCTGGTCAAGCTCCGCAACCACCTCGAGGGCAACTACAAGGTCGAGGGTGACCTGCGCCGCGAGGTTGCCGCCGACATCCGCCGCAAGATCGAGATCGGCTGCTACCAGGGTCTGCGGCACCGCCGCGGGCTTCCGGTGCACGGTCAGCGCACCAAGACCAACGCCCGTACCCGCAAGGGCCCGAAGAAGACGATGGCCGGCAAGAAGAAGGCCAAGAAGTAGCTCGTCGCCGGGCCCTCGGCACACGCCGCGGTCCGTTTCCCTCGACTTCGTTCCGATCACACCCCAGGAGCTAAAGGCAGATGCCTCCCAAGACTCGCGGCACAGGTGCCGTGAAGAAGGTCCGTCGCAAAGAGAAGAAGAACGTTGCGCACGGCCACGCTCACATCAAGAGCACCTTCAACAACACCATCGTCTCCATCACCGACCCGACCGGCAACGTGATCAGCTGGGCCTCGGCCGGCCACGTGGGCTTCAAGGGCTCGCGCAAGTCGACGCCGTTCGCCGCCCAGATGGCTGCCGAGAACGCCGCCCGCAAGGCGCAGGAGCACGGCGTCAAGAAGGTCGACGTATTCGTCAAGGGTCCCGGGTCCGGTCGCGAGACCGCGATCCGTTCGCTGCAGGCGACCGGCCTCGAGGTCGGCACCATCTCCGACGTCACTCCTCAGCCCCACAACGGCTGCCGTCCGCCCAAGCGGCGGAGGGTCTGAGTCGGGTTCGAGGATTAGGAGGAGATAGAAAATGGCTCGTTACACCGGTCCCGCGACCCGGATTTCCCGCCGTCTCAACGTCGACCTGGTAGGCGGCGACGCCGCCTTCGAGCGGCGCCCGTTCCCTCCCGGCCAGCACGGCCGGGCCCGCATCAAGCAGAGCGAGTACCTGCTGCAGATGCAGGAGAAGCAGAAGGCCAAGTACTCCTACGGCGTGCTGGAGAAGCAGTTCCGCCGGTACTACGAAGAAGCGGTCCGCCGCAACGGCAAGACCGGTGACAACCTGCTGCAGATCCTGGAATCGCGGCTGGACAACGTGGTCTACCGGGCCGGCCTCGCCCGGACCCGGCGGGCGGCCCGCCAGTTGGTCAGCCACGGTCACTTCCTGGTCAACGGCCACAAGGTCGACATCCCCAGCTACCGGGTGACCCCGCTGGACATCATCGACGTCCGGCCGAAGTCGCTGGAAACCACGCCGTTCCTGATCGCTCGCGAGACCCTGGGCGAGCGGCCGACGCCGGCCTGGTTGCAGGTCATCCCGTCCAAGCTGCGCATCCTGGTGCACCAGTTGCCCGAGCGTGCCCAGATCGACATCCCGCTCACCGAGCAGCTGATCGTCGAGCTCTACTCGAAGTAGTTCGTTCTGCTCGCCGGAGCTTCTCATTACAAGTGAGACGCTCCGGCGGCTGACGGACGGCTTCGCACAACTGAATACCTGTTTGCGGACGTCATATAGCGGTCGTCCCTGATCCGAGGAGCACCACCTTGCTGATTTCACAGCGCCCGACGCTGACCGAAGAGGTCGTCGCCGACAACCGTTCCAAGTTCGTCATCGAGCCGCTCGAGCCCGGCTTCGGCTACACGCTGGGCAACTCGCTGCGGCGGACCCTGCTGTCCTCCATCCCCGGTGCGGCGGTGACCAGCATCCGGATCGACGGCGTGCTGCACGAGTTCACCACCGTCGAGGGTGTCAAGGAGGACGTCACCGACCTGATCCTGAACCTCAAGGAGCTGGTCGTGTCCTCGGACTCCGACGAGCCCGTCGTGATGTACCTGCGCAAGCAGGGCCCCGGCGAGGTCACCGCGGCCGACATCGCGCCGCCGGCTGGTGTCGAGGTGCACAACCCCGACCTCAAGATCGCCACCATCAACAAGAAGGGCCGGCTCGAGATCGAGCTGGTCGTCGAGCGTGGTCGTGGCTACGTCACCGCGGTGCAGAACACGCAGCCCGGGCAGGAGATCGGCCGGATCCCGGTCGACTCGATCTACTCCCCGGTGCTGAAGGTGACCTACGCAGTCGAGGCCACCCGCGTCGAGCAGCGCACCGACTTCGACCGGCTGGTGGTGGACGTCGAGACCAAGTCCTCGATCAGCCCGCGCGACGCCGTAGCCAGCGCCGGCCACACCCTGGTCGAGCTGTTCGGCCTGATGCGCGAGCTCAACGAGGAGGCCGAGGGGATCGACGTCGGCCCGTCGCCGACCGAGGTCGCCGACATCGCCGCGTTCTCGATGCCGATCGAGGAACTCGACCTCACCGTCCGGTCCTACAACTGCCTCAAGCGCGAGGGCATCCACACCGTGGGTGAACTGGTCGGGCGCAGCGAGGCCGACCTGCTCGACATCCGCAACTTCGGCTCGAAGTCCATCGACGAGGTCAAGGTCAAGCTGCACGGCCTGGGCCTGTCGCTGAAGGACAGCCCGCCCGGATTCGACCTGAACGCCGTGGTCGACTCCTACGGTGGCGAGGAGTTCGGCGACGACACCGACTACGCCGAGACCGAAGAGCTCTAACCCCTGACCTTGACCGCTGCCGGCCGCCGCTGATCCTGGCTGCGGCCGGCGCCCGAGATCCCTTTCCTCTAGGAGCACGTCATGCCCACGCCCACCAAGGGTCCCCGCCTCGGCGGCGGTCCGGCACACGAGCGGCTGCTGCTCGCGAACCTCGCGACGGCGCTGTTCGAGCACGACCGGATCACCACCACCGAGGCCAAGGCCAAGCGGCTGCGCCCGCTGGCCGAGAAGCTGATCACGTTCGCCAAGCATGGTGAGCTGCACGATCGGCGTCAGGTCCTCAAGGTCATCCGGGACAAGGACGTGGTGCACAAGCTGTTCGCCGAGATCGGTCCGAAGTTCTCCCAGCGCCCCGGCGGCTACACCCGGATCATCAAGGTCAACCCGCGCAAGGGCGACAACGCCCCGATGGCGGTCATCGAGCTGGTCGAGGAACTGAGCGCGGCGGCCCGGGTGGTCCGGGAGGCCGAGCGGTCCCGCGGCACCAAGGTCGCCCCGTCCAAGGCCCCGACCGGACGCACCGCTGAGATCGCCGAGGACGCCGCGGCCGAGTCGCCGACCGCCGCCCGGGTGGCCGGCGACGCCGAAGCCGCCAAGGCTGCCGCGGCGGAGTCGGACTCCGACACCGTCGAGGCCGGCACCGCCGACGAGGCGGTCGCCGACGCGTCGCTGACCGGCGACGCGGCAACCGAGGAAGCGGTGGCCGACGACGCTGCCGCCACCGAGGTCGCCGAGGACGAGAACGCCGACGCGCCCGAGGCCGCCGAGGACGAGGGCAAGTAACCGGCCCGGATGACTGAGCCCGCCGAGCCCGCTTCCCCCGCTGGGGGAGGCGGGCTCGTCCGGTTGCGGCTCGACCTGGGCTACGACGGCACGGGCTTCGCCGGCTGGGCCAGCCAGCCCGGGCTGCGCACCGTCCAGCAGGTGCTGGAGGAGGCGCTGGGCACCCTGTTCCGGGTGCCGCGGGTGCCGGTGGTGGTCGCCGGCCGCACCGACGCCGGAGTGCACGCCAGCGGCCAGGTCTGCCACTGCGACGTCCCGGCCGCGGACTGGCAGGAGCAGGGCGGCCGGATCGTGCGGCGGCTCGCCGGCCTGCTGCCACCGGAGGTCCGGGTGTACTCGGTGGCACCGGTCCCGGCACATTTCGACGCCCGGTTCGGTGCGCTGTGGCGCCGGTACCGGTACCGGATCTGCGACGCCGACTACGGCGTGCCGCCGCTGCGCCGGCTGGACACCGCCGGCTGGAAACGGGCACTGGACGCCGGGGCCATGCACCGGGCCGGCCAGCGACTGCTCGGCCTCAACGACTACGCCGCCTTCTGCCGGCGGCGCGAGGGTGCCACTACCGTGCGCCGGCTGCATCAGCTGACGGTGACCCGCACCGGTGAGCTGGTCGAGGTCGAGGTGCAGGCCGACGCCTTCTGCCACTCGATGGTCCGCTCGCTGGTCGGTGCGCTGGCGGCGGTGGGCGAGGGCAACCGGGATCCGGACTGGCCGTACCGGCTGCTGAGCCTGGGCCACCGCAGCGACCAGGTGACGGTTGCCCCGGCACACGGGCTGACGCTGCTGGCAGTGGGCTACCCGGCCGCCGCCGAACTGGCCGCCCGGGC
>JAVEEO010000270.1 GCA_030840415.1 Pseudonocardiales bacterium
GGCCCGCACTGCAGGTACTCCACCAGCTCGAAGCCGGCCTCTCGCAACGGATCCAGCCATTCTGCCACCGACAGCAGCCACTTCGCTCCGGAACTGGCGGCGAACCGGCTCGCGGCCACCACGCCGAGCCCCTCCCGGGTGGGCTCGGCTATGGACAGCCGGCCGCCGGGGCGCAGCACCCGGTGCAGGCCGCGCAGCGCGTGCCCGAGGTCGCTGACGTAGACCAGTGCCTCCATCGCCAGCATCGCGTCGAAGCTACCGTCAGCGAACTCCAGCTCGCTGAAGTCGACGGTCTGGAAGGTGACCTGATCGGCCAGCCCGGCCGCCTGGGCACGGGCCTGCGCCTCGACCACCTGGCCGTAGCTGAAGTTGACGCCGGTGACCTGCACCCCGAATTCGGTGGCGAGCTGGATCGCCGGGGCACCGAGGCCGCACCCGACGTCGAGGACCCGCTCACCCTTGCGCAGCCCCAGCGAATCGGCCACCTTGCGCGTCAGCCGTTGCGACGCCTCGACCATCGGGATCTGGTCCTCTTCGTCGTACCAGTAGCCCTGATGGCACTGGCCGTCGTTGAACGCGTCCTGCATGGCGAAGAACTCGTAGAACATCTCGGCTGGTGACTTCGGCACGCGTGGCGGCGTCGACGGCGCCTTCGCGGCTTCGATCTCGTCCGTCTCCGGCAGCTGGCCAGTGGTTGTCGCGCTCTCCATGCCTCACCTCTCGCGCTGGGATCCGGGCCCACCGGGCCCTCGACCCATGGTTGCGGCGGTGGTGGGCGCGAGCACCTCTCTGGTTGCGGCGCGAGGGCCGGTAGGTCCGCAGAAGCCGAGAGGGCAAGAATCCGGCACCTCGGGGACGCCAGCCTGGGCAATCCGGAGGGGCGGGGCGTGAAGGGCGCAGGCACAGACGCCGACACGCGGGGGACCCTAAGTAGGTCCCCCGCGTGTCGACGGAGCTTCAGTGGGGCGTCATCGACCCCAGCCGTTTCAGTTGCCCGGCTTGCCCTGCGCCGGGGTGAACTTCTGGGCCGCCCGGTACCAGGTGGGCTCGGTCGCGGCCTTCTTCGGGGTCTTGCTCCCGGCCTGCACCGACCGGACCGGCTCGCCGGTGTAACCGACCTTGTAGGCAACCAGCTGGGCAGTCTGGCCGTCTTCCATGGGATAGCCCGCGGGGACGATCAGGTAGTCCCCGGTGATGGCGATCGGCGAGTTGGAGCCCGCCGGCAGCTTCGCCTTCCACAGTTCCTTACCGGTCTTGGCATCGAAAGCCATCACGTTGCCCGCGAATTCGGTGGCGTAGACGATCCCGTTGGAGACGGTCGCGTCACCGTAGAGCGGGGTGGCCAATTTGTGGTCCCAGACGATTTTGCCAGTCTTGAGGCTGATCGCCACCAGTTCACCGTTTCCGCCTTGGGGGAACGAGGGAATCGTCTCCTGGTAGGAGCTCAACGTGGACGAGCCGTTGGTGACCGGCACGAAGACCATGCCGTCGGCCACCGCCATGTTGGTCTCGACTCCGCCGAGCGTGCCCGGGTAGAACGTGTAGGGCAGCGGCGGGTACTTGAACTTGCCTTCCAGGGCCAACTGGGAATCGTTGTCATGGCCGTTGTGAATGCCGACACTCGTCTTCCAGATCAGTTTGCCCGTCTGCGGGTTCAACGCGTAGACGAAGCCCATCTTGCCGCTGCCGAGGATCATCGGGCGAACCGAAGGCTGCCGGACGTAGATCGGCGAGATGTGCATGTCCCAGTCCTGGAAGTCATTCGGAATGGCCTGGAAGTACCAGTTGAGCTTGCCCGTGTCCGGGTTCAGCGAAACGGTGCTGTCGTTGTAGAGCAACTTCGTCGGGTGCTCGATCGCCTGCTCGATCGAGCGGTACGGATTCGCGATGCCGAACAGTACGTCGCCCTTCGGCCCGATCGCGGCGGCGTTCCAGGCGCCGCCGGTCCCGGCTTCGCCACCCACTTCCCGCTCATCCGGGTTCTTGGTCTCCTGGAATTCCCAGAGGACCTTGCCGGTCTTGGCATCCAGCGCGTAGGCGACGCCGCCGTGCAACTGGCCCGAGGTGGATATGAAGATCTTTCCGTCGTTGGCCTGCGGCTGGATATTGAAGCCCTGACCGGTCTTTTCAGCCAGATTAGGCGTTACCCAGACCCGTCGGCCGGTTTTCGCATCCAGGGCGAAGGCGTCGCTGTTGGTCTCGCCGTAGACTTTGCCCTCGTAATAGGTGACCCCATTCGGCCCGAGGCCGTTGCTGGCACTGGCGGGGACGTCATATTCCCATAGCACCTTGCCGGTTTCGACGTTCACGGCGAAGACATTGTTCGACAAATCTTGCACGTAGACGAATTTGCCGTCGGGGCTGAATACCGGGTTGCAGATCATGCTGCCGAAGTAGCCGGTGCCCTTCAAATCGATCGTCCAGGCCGGCTTCAATGAGGCGACGTTCTTCTTCGTGATGCCACTGGCAATCGACCGGGTGTTCTGAAGGTCGGCATTCGGCAGCGACCAGGCATCGTTCGAGCCCTTTACCGGTGAGTTGAGCTTTACTGCTTCCACCGCGGCGGGCTTCAGCTCGTCAGCTCGTGCGGTTGCCTTCGAGTTGGTGCCACCGCTACAGGCTGAGACCGGCAAAGCGAGCAACCCGGCCAGCAGCAACGCCGCCCCGCCCTTGTTCGCAGTTAGCTTGCGTTTCATAATTCGTGACTCTCCTATTTCTCGGCACTCTGCCGGCAATTCTTGAGACAATTGATTGACGAAAACCTTCACGCTTCGGTCCGGTGTGTTCACCGAAGAACATAGCAATCAGGTCGGAACCTCGCCCCGTGGATAGGTGAACCGGCTGCTCGGACTGGCCGCGGGACAGATTCACCTGCAGTCTCTCGCCCGGGTCGCGAATCGCCTGGGCGGGCGGCCTCTGCAGGCACCGCGAACACTTTCGCACCCGGCACTATCGGACTAACTTGGCAATTCCGACCTTGCTTCCAACAACCACGGGTCTGAATATGTGAGAAAGGCGTGAAGGGAACCGGGACGGGTCGATGACTGCGGACACTGGCTGCCAGCTGTGCAAGCGAAGATCGAATGGCACCAGCCCCAGAGGGCTCGTTTTGCGCGCAGCTCATCAACCTGACAATACTATCTTCAGTGCTGTTAGTGTGCACTCGGTGACCCAGGGTCATTGGGTTCGGAGGTGCGTAACAGCGCTTCCAGCAGCGGAGCAGCCACTGGCTCCGCTGCCCCTCGGCGCCGACCCGGCGCGGGGGATCGGGCGGGGCGGCAATCTCTGCCCCGGTACATGTCGAAAGTGCTGGCCCGGTTCCGACCACTCTATGGATGCGGGCCTCGTCCAACTGGGGCCCGTGCGGAGAAGGGAAAGAGACCTCGTATGCAGAACGCGACTTCAGCCCCGCCGAGCCAACGGGCCGGGCGCCGGGAGTGGATCGGCCTGGCCGTTCTGGGCCTGGCCACCCTGCTGGTGGCCTTCGACATCGGTGTCCTCTTCCTGGCGCTGCCGTACCTGAGCGCTGACCTTTCAGCCACCAGCTCCCAGCAGCTCTGGATCACCAACATCTACCTGTTCATGCTTGCCAGCTTCCTGATCACGATGGGAACGCTGGGAGACCGGATCGGGCGCCGGCGGCTGCTGCTGATCGGCGCGGGCGCGTTCACCGTCGCCTCGGTCCTCAGCGCGTACTCGACGAGCCCGGAGATGCTGATCGCCGCCCGCGCCCTGCTGGGTATCGCCGCGGCCACCATGTCGCCGTCGACCCTGGCGCTGATCAGCAATATGTTCCGAGACGATCGGCAGCGCGGCGTCGCGATCTCGATGTGGGCGAGCTGCATGTTCGTCGGCAGTGCCATGGGACCGGTGATCGGCGGGATCATGCTGGACTACTGGTGGTGGGGGTCGGTATTCCTGATGGCGGTGCCGGTGATGGCGGTGCTGCTGGTCGCCGGCCCGCTGCTGCTGCCGGAGTACCGCAACCCGGAGGCGGTCGGCCGGATAGACCTGCTCAGCGTGGCGCTGTCGCTGGCAGCCATCCTGCCGATCATCTACGGCATCACCGACCTCGCCGCCAGTGAGGGTGACGTGCCAGTGGCGGTGGGCGCCATCGTGGTCGGCCTGGTTTTCGGATACGTCTTCATCCGCCGTCAGCTCCAACTGCCCAAACCCCTCGTGGACCTGCGGCTGCTGCGCCAGCCGAAGATCCGGGTGATCCTGCCCGCGATGCTCATCGGGTCCGGCACACTCGCCGGGTCCAGCATGTTCACCGCCCAGTACATCCAGAGCGTCGCCGGCCGTTCGCCTGGCCAGTCGGGCCTCTGGATGGCGTTCAGCGGCCTGGGGATCGCGGTGGGCAGCATGCTCGCGCCGGTGTTGGTACGCGGCCTGCGGCCCAGGTCCGTGATCATCCTGGGAGTGACCGGCTCCGCGATCGGGTTGCTGGTGCTCACCCAGGCGGGGACCAGCGGCTGGCTGATCGGAGTGGCGGCCTCGACCGCCCTGGTGGCTCTCGGCATCGGGCCGCTGTTCGCACTCGGCACCGGGATCATGGTCGGCTCCGCCCCGCCGGAGCGGGCCGGCGCCGCGGCGTCCCTGTCGGAGACCAGTAACGTCTTCGGGTCATCGCTGGGTCTGGCGCTGCTGGGCAGCCTCGGGGCCGCCGTCTACCGCGGCAAGATGGCTGAGGCGGACCTCAGCGGCTACCCGCCGGAGCTGGCCAGCAAAGCCCGTCAGACGATCGGCGGTGCCACGGTCGACGGCCAGCCGGGGTTGATCGCACTGGCGCGTCACGCCTTCACCAATGGGCTGAACGTCGTCGCCGCGGTCGCCGCGGCGGTGCTGGTGGCCCTGATCCTGCTCCTCATCGCCGCCTTCCGCGGGGACGACGCCGAGAAAGCCGGCGCCACGGCACCGGCGGACGAAACCGAATCGGGTGTTCAACCAGCAGCAACCCGGTAGCCGCCCCGGTCCTGCGGCGCGCGACGGCGCCGCAGGACCGGCAAGGCCCGACGGCGCCAGCCTGGTCGCGGTCCGGCTGACTACGCGCCGAGCGGGCAGGTGGTGCTACCGAGACGTCGATCAGGCGGGTTGGGCACTTTCACCGAGCTGGGCACTGCGGCGGGCCAGGTAGCGCTGCTCGGGCACGCTGTTGGTGGCCCGGGCGGCGAGCTGGTAGCTGTCCCGGGCCGCGCTGAGGTCGCCGGCCATCTCCAGCAGGTGTCCCCGCACCGCGTGGAAGCGATGGTGATCACGCATCCGCTTGTCGGTGTCGAGCCGCGCCAGCAGCGCCAGCCCCTCCTCGGGGCCGCGGACCATCGCCACCGTCACAGCCCGGCCGAGGGTGATCATGGGGTTCGACGAGGTCTTCTCCAGCAGCTCGTACAGTGCCAGGATCTGGCGCCAGTCGGTGTCCTGCGGCTGTGCGGCCTCCGCGTGGACGGCGGCGATCGCAGCTTGCAACTGGTACTGCCCGATCGGGCCACCGGAGCCCAGCGCTCGGGTAATGAGCGCCACGCCCTCCTGGATGCCGCGCTGGCTCCAGCGACTGCGGTCCTGCTCGGTGAGCGGGATCAGGGCGCCGTCCGGGGCGGTCCGGGCCTGGCTGCGGGCGTCGGTGAGCAGCATCAGCGCCAGCAGCCCAGTGACCTCACCGTCCTGCGGCAGCAGGCCGTGCACCGTCCGGGTCAGCCGGATCGCCTCCCGGGTCAGCTCGCTGCGTACCAGGTCCGGCCCCGAGGAGCTGGCATACCCCTCGTTGAAGATCAGGTAGAGCACGTGCAGCACCACCTGGAGCCGGCTGGTGTACATCTCGCCGGACAACGGGTACTGGATCCCGACAGACCTGATCCGCTGCTTGGCCCGGCTGATCCGCTGGGCAACGGTCGACTCCGGCGTGAGTAGCGCGGCGGCGATCTCCGCGGTGGTCAGGCCGCCGAAGGCGCGCAGGGTGAGGGCGATCTGCGAGGCCGGGGACAGGTCGGGGTGGCAGCACAGGAACAGCAGCATCAGCGAGTCGTCCCGATCCGGCGGCCCCTCGTCCGGGCCGGGAGCCGCCCGCTCGGTAGGCGTGTCGAGCGCCACCGCGGTGGCCTCGCGCCGCCGTCGCGCCTGGTCGCTGTGCCACTGGTCGGCAAGCCGGCGGGTGGCCACCGTGGTGAGCCAGGCCCGTGGGTTGTCCGGCATCCCCTGGTCGGGCCACTGCAGGGTGGCCGCGAGCAGGGCCTCCTGCACGGCGTCCTCGCAGGCCTCGAACTGCCGGTAACGGCTCACCAGGATCGCAAGCACCTGGGGCGCTGCCTCGCGCAGCGCCTCCACGATCCGTGAGTCCGCCCCCACCAGCGTGCCCACTGACCCTTCCGGCATGGTTACGGCCCCTCCGGCGCGGTTACGGCCGCCTGGACTGGCACGATGGCAGCCGAACCGCAGCATACCGGCTGGCACGCTCCAGCCGCCGCTCGCCGTCAGCCGGACGCGGGTGCGACGTTGTGATTGCCCCGGAACACGTTCTCCGGGTCCAGGCGCGCCTTCACCGCCGCCAGCCGGTGATAGGTCGCCGGTGGGTAGACGGCGGCGACATCGGCGGGGGTGGCGGTCGAGAGCAGGTTGCCGTAGCCGATGGGTGAGGTGAGATCGCCGATCTGGGACCACATCGCCTCGAACTCCTGCTGCGGTCCCGGGTCGTTGCTCAGCAGCACGGTCGTCACCAGCGCCTCGCTGTCGCGGCAGGCGAACGCGGTGGCCGCAGGGTCCACAGCGGCGACCGCCCCACCGAGGCTGCGTAGCTCGACGTACAGGGTCTCGCGCCGGTCGGTCTCTGTGACCAGGATGTCGATCAGCTCGTCGCTCAACTGACTCGCGAACCGGTTCTTCACCAAGGGGATCAGTCCTGGGGGCAACGGACCCGGGTCCTCGAGCACCTCAAGGTACGGCCTCGGGGCAACGTCCTGCTCGAGTACCGACCCCAATGCCAGCAGCGGCGCCACCGCACGCTCGGCGGCCGCCGGATCGTCGCCGGCATAGCAGACGGCGATGAACAGCGGCATCGGGTCACCGCCGAAGGTGGGATACAAATAGACGAAGCTGGTCAGCTCATCCGGGGCGGTTCGCAGGTGGTCCCGCCATCCCTTGAGCACGGTCGCGGCCTCGCTGCGCTCATACGATATTTTGCCGAAGGACACGCCGGGAAGCCGGTGGGCGGTCAGCTCGAACGCGGTCACCACGCCGAAGTTGCCGCCACCGCCGCGCAGCGCCCAGAACAGCTCCGGATCGTCGTCGGCACTAACGCGCACGATCGCACCATCCGCGGTCACCAGTTCGGCGGCGACCAGGCTGTCCATGGCGAGCCCGAACCGGCGGGCCAGCCAGCCGATCCCGCCACCGAGGAGCAGCCCGCCGACCCCCACGGTGGTGGTATCGCCGGAGGAGATTGCCAGGTCGTGCTCACCGAGCACGCGCGACACCTCGGCCCAGGTGGCGCCGCTGCCGAGCCGTACCAGTCGCCGTTCCGGGTCGAGCAGTTGGACCTCGGCCATCAGACGCAAGTCGATGACCATCCCGCCGTGGTTCGTGCTGAGCCCGGCACCGCCGTGGCCGCCGCTGCGAACAGCGACCGGCAGCCCCATCTCCTTGGCGCACCGCAGCGCCTCCCGCACGTCCTCGGGGGTCGCGCACCGGACCACCGCCGCTGGTTGACCCTCATGTACGAACGCGTCCTTCAGGGCCGGATAGGTCGGATCCTCGGGCAGCACTACCTCTCCGGAGATGTGTTCCCTGAGTCGGATCAACGGGGCGGTCGGCATGGCTGCTCCTGACAGTCGGCACGGCGTTGAGGAGTGATGGCCCCTGGCACGGAGGACACCGTCCGTAGTTGGGCGCTGGCAATGGGTTACATAGTAGGCCATCCGGTCGAACGGGCTTCTTCGGCTATGTCCACCGCCAGGCCGATGCGCAGCCGGGACCGGTGCGCAGTCAGGAAGGTGCCGCGCGGCGGCGGCCCGGGCGATCCTAGGAATCCCGCACGCCACCGGCGGCGGCGTGCTCGCAGGGTGACAGCGCAGAGAAGAGGGTCGAATGGCGACAGCGGCAGATCGGTCGGACCGGGTAGTGGTGGACGTGTGGGTGCCGAGCTATCCGGCGACGCCGTCGTTCCTTGCCGAGGTACGTGAGATCGCCCGGGCCTTCGAGCGCCAGCACCCCGGCTACCGGATCGAACTGGTCGAGTGCGCCTACCTGTCGCTGCCGGAGAAGGTGCACCGGGCTGCCCAGCGCGGCCACCGGCCGGCCATCGTGCAGTACTACTTCACCTCCACCCAACTGGCTCGCGACATGCGCACCGCTACCGGCGACCCGCTGTTCACGCCCGTGCAGCGGGCGATCGGAGGGCGCACCGAGATCCTCGGCCACCCGGTGGTGACCGACGACCTGCTGCCCGCCGCCCGGGCGTACTACACGGTCGACGGCGAACTGCTCGCCCTGCAGCCGTTCGTCTCGACCACCCTCCTCTACACCAACACGTCCATGCTCGCCGAGTACGGCGTGGCCGGCGTCCCGCGGACCTGGTCGGAGCTGAGCGAGGCGTGCCGGCAGTTGGCCGGCCGGACCGGCGCGGTCGAGGCCGGCGTCAGCTGGCCGAACGCGGGCTGGATCTTCCAGCAGGCGGTGGCGCAGCAGGGCGCCATGCTGGCCGCCCCGGACAACGGCCGGACCGATCGCGCCAAGCAGATCCAGCTGGACTCCGCGGCGATGCTCGCGTTCGTCGACTGGTGGCGGCAGCTGTACCGCGACGGGTACTACCACTACTCCGGGGTGCGCGCGGTCGATGCCGGCGCCGGCGAGGCTTGGGTGCGCAACTACCAGGCCTTCGCCGAGCAGCGGGTCGCCTTCGTCCTGAGCACCTCGGTGGAGGCCGAGCGGATGGTCGAGGCCGGCCGGCAGGGCGGCTTCGAGGTCACCGCCAGCCAGATGCCCTACAACGGCGACGTCCCGTTCGCCGGCAACGTCATCGGCGGCGACGCGCTGTGGCTCGGCGACGGCCTCGACGAGGCGAGAAGGGACGGAGCGCTGGCGTTCATGCAGTACCTGCTGCTGCCCGAGCACGCCGCCACCCGGCACAAGACCACCCGGTTCATGCCGGTCACCCGGTCGAGCGTCGATCTCCTCGACAGCGAAGGCTGGTTCGAGGCCAACCCGCACCAACGAGCGGCCCTCGACCAGCTGGACGCCTCCGACAACTCGTTCGCGGCCGCGGGCGCCCTGCTGGGCGACTTCGCCGGGCTGCACGACGTCCTCACCCAGGCGATGGACGACGTGCTGATCTGCGGCGCGGACCCGGACCGGCGGTTCGCCGAGGCCTCGGCGCAGGCGCAGCAACAGCTCGAGGAGTACAACGCCGACTGCCTCGGGGAGCGGTCCGGCTCGGCGGGACCGCGCCGGTTCGGCGTGAACTGACCGTACGAACGATGGTCCGGCCTGCTATCCGACGCCACCATTCAGTGTGGGAAAGTCACTCCTACTCACCTCGGGCCAGCAGCCGACCGCCGTGCAGCGTCTCCGCGTAGCTGAACACATAGCCGTCAAGTATCTCCACCGGAGCAAGGGTTGCGAACTCTGCGAGGTCGGAGCCAATGGTGGGACAGAAGTTCAGTTCCGCGCTGCCCTGCCAGATATCAGAGAATTCGACATCAGTCACCTCGGACGAGACGAGGTCAGGCTTGCGGGTCGTTTTCCCGATCCAGGCCGGGAAGGTCAGCGAGTGCACTAGGGGCATGGTGTGCAGGGCCGGCGGCTGGTCGGCCACGCCAGCAAGTGTGGCGCACGCTTCCACGAGCCGGCGTCCTCGGGCTGACAGGCTTCCGGCGAATCGGCCGCCGGGTGCTAGCCGCGGTGCGGCCCGGCCGACTGCACCCGCCCTGCTCTGGTACACCTCGCCGAACTGCTTGGGCATACCTTGCACCCAGCCGCGCAGGAGAGGTACCGGTTGGTCTACCCACGCGAACGGGCATCGGGCCATCGGCTGACCCTCGAACGCGCAGCCCAGCAGAATGAGGAACTCGTTGAACTGGTTCAGCGCGGGGTCGGTGAGTTCGGTGCCGGTGTCTGAGCACCACTGCCAGCTGGCGAATACGGCGGCCGCGGCGCCTGGGTCGGCACCGAGGGATAGCTGGGGTGGCAGGAACCGGCGAGCGATCCGGGGATCGACCCGGTAGTCAATCAGGATGACCTCGCCGGAGAAGTGCCAAGGAGGAGGGCTGAGCATTGATGCCTGCCCGGTGGGTGACAGCGGAAGGCTGTAGCCGCGCAACTCAGCCGGGCCGGGTTCGGAACTGAGAAACCTGGCATCCACTGACGTCACGGCTGGCTCCACGCGGTGATGAGTTGTCGAGCAGCGGAGGCCAGGTCCGCCGGTGGGCAGAAGCTGTAGGACAGGCGCACGCTCGACACCTTGGGCGTGCCGAACCGTGAGCCGGCGCTGACCCGCACTCCGGCATGCGCTGCTGCGTCCAGGACGGCATGCTCGGTGGGCCA